>JAAEOZ010000130.1 GCA_024222685.1 Gammaproteobacteria bacterium
AAAGCTACCATTGCCAATGTATCCAAAGAAGGTTCTATGGAACGCGTCACCATGAAATTTATAACCGAAGCTACCGGTATGAAAATTCAGCAGATATCGTTTGATAAAGGCGCACCGCGTTATGGTGCACTGGCCGGTGGACAGGTTGATGCACTTTTTGAACAACCCGGCGACGTTAGAAAATTCCTTGACGCTGGAAAGTTCAAACCGATACTGACTATTTTAAAAGATCGCCCCAGCGCTTTTGCTGATGTAGTAAGCCTGAGTGATGCAGGACTGAGCTTTGATCCATTATTCCGTTTCCGCGGTTTTTACGTACACAAAGCTGCGCCTGCCGAACGCGTGGAATGGTTAAAGTGGGCATTCCAGAAAGCTTATTGTCAGGGCAGCTATCAGAAGTTTAACAAGAGCAAGTATATGACTCTGATTGAAAGCTACCGAGATACTGCAGGATCACAGGATCTCATCACTACGACAATCAGCCAGTACCGTGATGTTTACAAAAAAATGGGGCTGGAAGTTAAATAAGTCCTGACTGTATGTTTTATCTCCACTCACCACGCTCCGATATTTACGGAGCGCTGGTGTGTCGATTTTTTCGACCAGGGTAATTCTCATCGTGGGACAATTAAGAGTCGGACATCTGGTAGAAGCAGGGCTCTGGCTGGCACTGTGCCTTTTTTTATATATCTACTCTTTTGAGTTCGACAAAGACATAGAAATCTATAAATTCGGTGCCAGCGCATGGCCTAGAGCAATTATTCTACTAATCGTGATAGCTGCGATAGGCCAGTTAATTCAACAATGGAAACGAGGCGACGAATCCTCTTCTCAGGTGATCAATGCTGCAACGGATGACGGTGCCGAAGAAGCGGCTCACGAAGCGCACCACGAAGGGTTTAAATGGCACTTGTCTACCCTCGCACTGCTGGTAATACCATTCGCCTATCTACGTGTTCCAGACTGGATCTCAACACTTTTATCTTTAGAAGAAGGCAGCTCGGTTCACGCCATTCGATTGATATGTGCAGCAACCCTGATTGCTTTGTTTCTATTTTATATGCGGCGCAACATGGTTGGTGCAATATTAACCTTGCCGTTGTTTTTTGCCGCATTGCTTGAGGACATGGGATTCTATTCAATTGCACCATTTTTTATCATTGGTGTTATGTTTTTATTTGGTGAACGACGTCCCAAACCAATGATTCTGATTGCTGCCCTCATCTTTGGTTTACTCATGTTACTTTTCGTGAAAATTCTATTTGTCGGATTACCAGTCGGTAATATTCACCCCTTTTACGATATCGGTAGCTGGCTTGTAACCGTTTTACAATAATTGAGAATCCATCGTGGACGCATTTAATAATTTTCTCACCGGGACTATCACCCTGTTTAGCGACCCTGTCGGTATACTCATATTTTTTGGTGGCGTTATCGGTGGCATGTTATTTGGTGCGATACCGGGTGTCAGCATGCTGACGCTGGCAGCCATTCTGCTACCTTTCACCGCCCACCTCTCACCTGAACATGGAATCATGCTTTTCTCGGTAATTTACTGTACCGGCGTTTACGGCGGAGCAATTACTGCGATTTTGTTTAATATCCCGGGTGCACCGGAAAATGCTCCCACGGCATTTGATGGCTATCCAATGACCCAGAAAGGTCAGGCAGGCAAGGCTGTAGGTGCCGCGGTGATGTGTTCGGCGCTGGGCGGGACGATATCAACAATTATCATGATGCTGGCAACCGCCCCCATCGCCGACTGGGCGATTTCTGCATTCGGGCCGCCAGAAATTTTTGCTCTCGTTTTCTTCGGATTGGCAGTCGCAGCCTCTGTCGGTGCTAAAACTTTCTGGAAAGGCTGGTTATCGATTCTTATCGGTTTAATGGTAGCGGTAGTCGGCCTGGACCCGGTCGGCGGTATCGAACGTTACGACTTTGGCATGCCTTACCTGCTGGCAGGCATTCATTTCATACCCACGATACTCGGGTTTTTCGCAGTTTCTGAAATATTTGTACAGGCCGAAAAGAAGGTAAAAGGCTCTTATCAGGCACCAAAAATCAGTGTCGATTTTCCAACGTTGAGCGAACTGATCGCACATAAGTTTGCGGTGATACGCTCCATCGTAATCGGCTTTTTCTGTGGCATATTACCAGGCATAGGTGCCACTCTGGCGGCTTTCATGGGCTATAACGAAGCTGTTCGCTGGTCGAAAACGCCAGAGGAATTTGGCAAAGGCAAACTCGAAGGCGTCATCTCATCCGAAACTGCTAACAATGCCGCGACCGGTGCGGCAATGATTCCTTTGTTAGCGCTAGGGCTACCTGGCGGTGCTCTAACCGCAATGATGGTTGGCGTGTTCCAGATGCACGATATGGAACCGGGTCCACTGGTTTTCCTCAACAGCGCCGATCTGGTCTGGGTTGTATTTGCCGCCATGTTTTTTGCCAATCTTTCCATTCTGTTCATCGGGTTTCTTGAAACCAAGACTATTATTAATTTACTTCGTATTCCATTTCAGTTTCTCGCACCGATGATTTTACTTCTGGCAACAGTCGGTGCCTACGCTGTTCGAGGTTTGACTATCGATGTTATCGTCATGTTTCTGGCCGGTGTCATCGGATTTTTTCTGCGACGCTCGGGTTATTCGGTCGCTGGCATCGTACTCGGACTGATTCTCGGCAAGATAGGCGAACAAACCTTTGCCCAGGCGATGCAAATGTTGCACTTCGAATGGAGTGGTTACTTCGACCGTCCGATTGCACTGGGGCTATTAATAGCAGGCGTACTTACTCTGTGCGGTAGCATCTATGGCGCCTTTTTTAAGAAGAAAGTTTTGCCCACAAACGAGTAGCAATCAAATATCAAACGCTACCATGATAGAAAAGCAGGCACTACCTGCTGCAACACCAGCGAGCAAATTCCGTTTGAATAAAAAGTAGATTATAAAGGCCAGGCCAACGGCAGAAACACGACTCCAGATAGATAATATAGCGAGATCACTCTGCGGAATTATAATCATCCGAAACACCAGTGCCGCGACTAACGCATAAGATACGCAGTTTACCCACTCGTATAATTCGCCGCGCTCGGCCATTCGCTGTACAACAATTGCGCCAAGCAATCGCCAGAAAAATGTTGCAATAATACAGCCTGTTACGATTATCCATAAGGTCTGGGTATTCATGCTTTTCCCCGCTTTTCCCTGTCGATTAAGAACGCAATACTGCCACCTATTAAGCCGCTTAATAGCAGATCAAAGGAAGGTAACCAGTAATGCATTAAAGGCATAATGACACAGCCTGCAATCATTGCCACTCGATACGAAAATGATGGCACTGCCGATAAAACCAGCGCAAAAAACAACGGACTGGCAAAAATAAAGCCCAGCACCAGCGCATGCGGCAGTACCACTGACCCAACATGTCCAACGACAGTTCCAGCCAAGCCAGCAAATAATATTACTGAAGCAAATATTACAAAGTACTGACGTCTATAATTCGGCTCCACATCAGGGAACTCTCTAAGACACATGGCCCAGGAATTTATCGATAATAGCTGCGCATCAAGTATTAACTGACTTAACTTTGTATCGGCACGGGAGATCATCGGTAGAAATGAAACTACCATAGGTAGGAATCGTGCATTAGCCAGCGAACAGGCAAATACAATTACCAGAATCGGTTGTCCAGCCGCGCTCAGATCAGCCATTACCAACTGACCCGGTAAGCCCCAGATAAGCATCGAGGCTGCTATTGCCATCTCTAGTTCGAAGCCGGCACGTTGGGAGAAGGAACCAAAGCCCAGCATGGTAAAAAATAAAATGAACGCCGGCAGGCTCATAGCGTCTCTCAATGCCTTGCGGGTTACCTCGGATGAACTTGAAATCACCTGAACATTCCGTCAACTAAAAGCCTGCAATGCCAGCCACCTGGTCACGGTGGGTTGAACAGTAAGCGAGGGTGTCGATATCACGCTAGCCTCTTCTGCCAGGGACTTCGATAATGCATATCCAGTTAGCAATGCGGCTTTCAGGATTGCGTGTTAGCGGAGATTTACCATTCACCCTGCACCGACATCGAAGCCCAGGGCTCTTCAATCGGTAAAGCATCTCCTTTCTGCAACAACTCGATAGAAATATTATCGGGTGAGCGGAAAAACGCCATATGACCATCTTTAGGAGGTACATTCAGAATAATCCCCTTATCCAGAGCCTTCCGACAGATCGCATAGATATCCTCTACTTCATAGGCGAGATGGCCGAAATTACGTCCACCCTGGTAAACCTCCCCGTCCCAGTTATAGGTCAATTCGAGAACCGGTGAGCGCTCTCTGCCGACCTGGTTAGCATCTGCTGGTGCTGCAAGATATACCAGCGTAAATTGCCCGACTTCATCAACATATCTATCTACTTCAACCAGCTCCAGAAGCCCACAATAGAAGTCCAGTGAGACGTCCAGGTCATGAACCCGCACCATGGTGTGTAAATACTTCATTATCCGCTCCAGTTGACTATATCGATTTACTAATTATGACATAGCCAGAACCTGATCGCTCCAGCAACACTGGCATTGTGGCCTGGAATTAAATAACATCAGCTCGAAATAAATGTGGATATACGAATGAACTATAACCCGAATGTTCTCGACTGCGCTGCAGCCCCCATCGCCGAGGCCTGGTCGTGGGTGAAGGATAGAAATGCATCTGATCTGATCGATATGTGCCAGGCGGTTCCAGCCCATCTTCCCCCGCAGTCCTTGCTCAATCATCTTGCTGAAAAAATAAGTTCTGGTGAAGGTGCCACTTATACCGACATTTGTGGTATTGCGCCATTGCGTAACGCGCTTGCAGAAAACATCCAGCAACGATATAGAGGTGACTGCCAGCTCGATGACATTATCATTACGGCTGGTTGCAATCAGGCATTTTGCTCGGCCATTGACACATTATGTGCCGAGAAAGATGAAGTCATCTTACCTCTCCCCTGTTACTTTAATCACCAGATGTGGCTGTCAATACGGGGAATAAAAACACGTTATCTTTCATTCAATGCAGAAACTGCTGCACCCGATGTTGACGAAGCTATAGAACTGATCAATCAACACACAAAGGCTATTGTACTGGTGACACCGAATAACCCTACAGGTTCTGTATATAGCCCGGAAACAATTGATGCTTTTTATCGATTAGCCAGAAAACATGATATCGCACTGATTGTGGATGAAACTTATCGCGACTTTATCGACCATAAAATACCACCACACAAGCTGTTCGCAGATCCGGACTGGCGCGATACTCTTGTACATCTCTACAGTTTTTCGAAAGTATTCAGCCTTACCGGTCATCGTACCGGTGCCGTCGCTGCCGGCCCCGGGTTAATCGGGCAGATGAAAAAAGTCCAGGACTGTACAGCCATCAGCGCTCCCCATGCAGGCCAACTGGCAGCACTTTACGGCCTGGAGCATCTACACGACTGGAAATTGGAAAAAGCCGAGGAATTACAGCAACGTGCGATTCTCATTAAACAGGCTTTCGAGCATCCCCAGCTAAATTACCGACTGATCTGTGCCGGTGCCTATTTTGCCTATGTCCAACATCCATTTAGCGTGAATTCCCGAGATGTTGTGAAAGCTTTGATTGAGCATTTCAATTTAGTCAGCCTGCCCGGCAGTTATTTTGGTCAGAATCAGGATAAGTATATTCGACTGGCATTTGCGAATGTGCACGAGAAGCATTTTGATGACATGATCGGGCGACTGTTAAAGAGCCAACAACTCGATTTATTAACGAGGAGCAAAATATGAATGATATTGTCCGAGGTGGCTGCCTTTGCGGCCAGGTTCAGTACCAGGTCAGGGGACCGTTTGAACAGTTTCATATATGCCACTGTAGTCAGTGTCAACGCTCTACCGGTAGCGCACATGCCTCGAATATATTCACCAGCAAAGACCGAATAAAATGGTTAAGTGGTGAAGAACTGATCAAACGTTTTGATCCACTAGAGCCTGATACAATATCGAAATGCTTTTGCAGCCATTGTGGGTCGCTGGTTCCCTATATCAGTGCTAAAAGTGGCAAATTAATTATTCCGGCGGGTGGGCTATCGGAAGACCCACACATTCGACCTCATGACAATATTTTCTGGAAAGATAGAGCGGTGTGGTATGACGCTGTTGCGCCAGCACCTCATTTCGATGCATTCCCGAAAAAAACCCGCTAAGTTAACAGATCGAACTTGCCAATAAAATGGCTGTCATATGACACTGCAGCAAAAAAAATAAAACTGATCCATCATCGGCTATACACCGAAGGGTTTGACATTTATGATTCGCCGACCTGTCAGCAAGTTTCTATTTGTATTTCTTTTTATATCGACGCCCTTACTGGCAAATAATTCGGCCGCTGATATATCTGTTTCCAGGATCGATAAAAATACATTTCGAATCAGCATTGGGAACAGTCAATTCGACGTCATCATTCGCGATAAAGTTCTGCTCAGCAAGAAAGATAGATTACTCGAATGGGCGGGCTACTCTGCAAATGCGGTTTATCACTATTATGGTCGTTTCCCGGTAGACAGAGTTCGCATCAAAATAGAAGTTACCGATGGAAACAGAGTTCGATTTGGCCAGGCATTCGGTGGCGAATCACCTTCATTACGTGTAGTAGTCGGTGAAGATATTACCCCTGAGGTACTTCGCAAGGACTGGATCATGGTGCATGAAATGGTGCATCTGGCAATGGCAGATGTACCGCGCAATCAGCGCTGGCTACTGGAAGGTCTGGCAACATATGTTGAATCCGTCGCGCGAGCCCAGCTAGGTCAACTCAGTGAAGACTTTGTCTGGAAGGGATTTCTCAGCCGAATGCACCAGGGTTTGCCTGCTTCGGGAGACAGAGGACTCGATTATACGCCCACCTGGGGCCGTACCTACTGGGGTGGAGCACTGTTTTGTTTACTCGCCGATGTTGAAATCAGAAAGCAAAGCAATAACAGAATGAGCCTTCGAGACGCCCTACGAGGAATCTTGAAGGAAGGCTATTCGATGAAAGCAGGTGCCGACAATGCGCTGCAGATTTTCGAGGCAGGAGACCATGCCACAGGGCTTCCTGTTCTTGTTAATTTATACAACGAAATGCGAGCACAACCACAGCCAGCTGAACTCGGTTCATTATGGAAGTCTCTCGGACTATCTCTTCAAGAGGGTGAGGTGATATATAACGACAGGGCTGCGTTGGCAACTATAAGGAAACAGATGCTCAAACCTTGAAATTATAGATAATCCCGAATTACCTGCCATTTGCACAGTTTCTGCTCATAAGTCATACCTGCATTGGCCGGACTGGTTGATGGTAAACGCTTTATCGTAATGTCGCGATCATCTGGCAATTGAGTTTTCACTAATTTGTTAAAGTATTTTTCAGAAGTGGCTCCATTGCATGCAACCAGACTTATCTCAGAATATTGATTCAACAAGGAAGGAATATTATTGGCCTCGAGTTGATAATTCTGGATCTTTGAATCAAGGCTGCCTGGCCGGTGGCAGGCCTTAATCGTGTCCCACAAAATTACCGGATGATGACTGATTTGCTTGATACGATCTTCGTAATCACAATCGATTTCAATGGCAAACAAATCGGCCATAATTGACCAGAAAGCATTTCGAGGGTTGGCGTAATACTGCACTGCCTGCAGTGACACGACTCCGGGCATACTACCGAGAATTATAATACGGGGTTTGTTGCCAATAATGGGTTCAAATGAATGAACCAGTACCATTTTATTTTTTCATTTGATCGAAAAATTCAATATTGGTCTTACTATTTTGCATACGGCCTAATACAAATTCCATTGCTTCCAGTTCATCCATAGAGTGCAGGAATTTTCGCAGTATCCACACTTTCTGTAATTCTTCCTGATCTATTAGCAACTCTTCGCGGCGAGTACCGGAACGATTGATATTGATCGATGGAAAAACACGCTTTTCAGCAATTCTGCGATCTAGATGGATTTCCATATTACCTGTACCCTTAAATTCTTCGTAAATCACTTCATCCATTTTCGATCCTGTCTCAACCAGAGCAGTCGCCAGTATCGTCAGGCTGCCACCTTCTTCGATATTTCGAGCAGCACCGAAAAAACGCTTGGGTCGATGCAATGCATGTGCATCGACACCACCGGTTAATACCTTGCCAGACGACGGGATTGTCGTATTGTAAGCGCGTGCCAGACGGGTAATAGAGTCAAGCAGAATGACTACATCACGTTTATGCTCAACCAGCCTCTTAGCCTTCTCAATTACCATTTCCGCAACCTGAACATGACGACTGGCCGGCTCATCGAAGGTCGAAGCAACGACTTCACCGCGTACCATACGCGCCATCTCGGTAACTTCTTCCGGGCGTTCATCGATTAACAATACGATCAGATAACAGTCCGGATGGTTGCTGGCAATGCTCTGTGCAATATTCTGAAGCATCAGAGTTTTACCGGCTTTAGGGGGTGAGACCACTAAACCTCGTTGGCCTTTTCCTATCGGCGAGACCAGGTCGATAATACGCGCAGTTATATCTTCGGTACTTCCATTACCTCGTTCTAATTTGAGGCGACTTTCAGCATGCAACGGCGTCAGGTTTTCGAATAGAACTTTGTGCTTAACATTTTCAGGTGCATCGAAATTTATTTCGTCGACTTTGAGTAAGGCGAAATAACGTTCATTGTCTTTTGGTGGTCTGATCTTACCGCTAATAGTATCGCCGGTACGCAGGTTAAATCGCCTTATCTGGCTGGGTGATACATAGATATCGTCAGGTCCGGCCAGATACGAACTATCTGCAGATCGAAGAAAACCAAACCCATCCTGTAATATTTCAAGTACACCTTCGCTAAAGATATCTTCGCCCTTTTTGGCCTGGGCCTTAAGGATACTGAATATAATGTCCTGACGGCGCATTCGAGATGAATGATCGCCACCCATCGACTTGAGTAAGTCTATTAACTCGGGAACGGTTTTTAGCTTCAGGTCACTAAGATTCATAATTTAAAGACACAGGGAGAAAATTTACAGAAAATACTCGTACGAATAGTTGAACAGAACTTTGGGGTTAAATTAGAATTCGTTATTAGGTTTTGGGAGTTACCGGCCAGAACGTGGTAACTATCGGCTAAAGATTAGCACAGTAACTCTGGGTCGTCCACTTTTATGAACAACCCAGAATACAAATCATATATTACTATCAATAAAAGCGGTTAACTGGGACTTGGACAGAGCCCCCACTTTGGTTGCTTCAACCTCCCCACTTTTAAATAGCATCAGTGTCGGAATTCCGCGAATACCATATTTGGCAGGAGTCCCAGTATTATCATCAATGTCCAATTTGGCAACAGTTACGCGACCGTCGTATTCGTCAGCGATTTCTTCAAGAATAGGAGCAATCATCTTGCACGGACCACACCATTCAGCCCAGTAATCGACCAGGACAGGACCATCTGCCTGCAATACGTCAGTTTCAAAACTATCGTCTGAAAGATGTACTATTTTATCACTCACTCGCTTCTCCGGCCCTGAGGCTCTTCAAAATAGATCGACAATTTAGTCCGATCAGTATTAACTGTCAATACGGCTGACTGGCCTGTTTTTCGTACAAATTCAACCTACACACTGACATTTCACCCATCATATATAGGTTCCACTGTGGCATATTTCAAATCAATCAGCAGGTTTTTTTACAATTTGCTACCATAGGCGTTTGATATCCGATTACTGGTTAGATCCCCACAAATGAGCGAACAACACTTAACAGATATACCCTTCGGTTCGCTGGCACTCGATTCCCGTCTGCTCAGAGCACTGGAAGTATTGAAATTTGACCGCTGTACTCCAATTCAGGCCGAGTCATTACCGTTACTCCTCAGCAATAAGGACGTCTCTGGGCAAGCACAGACCGGGACGGGCAAGACGCTGGCATTTTTGCTCGCTTGCGCACAGCGTTTGTTAAATAGCGACACGGGTAAAACCGAGCCTGGAAAGCCTCGTGTTTTGATCCTGGCTCCAACCAGAGAACTTGCAATTCAAATCCATAAGGATGCAGTAGATTTGCTAACAGATATCCCGTTGACAACCGCAATCTGCTACGGCGGAAAGGCTTACGAAAAACAAAAACAACAGTTTCAGGAACCTGCAGATTTTCTAATTGGCACGCCGGGCAGGCTTATTGATTTTTTCAAGCAGAAGCTCTATAACCTTAAATCGGTCGAAGTCATGGTGCTTGATGAGGCCGATCGTATGTTCGACATGGGCTTCATTTCTGACGTACGATTTCTGTTAAGACGGTTACCCAGCCCGGAAAAACGCCTTAGTATGTTATTTTCCGCAACCATGGCGCACAAAGTCATGGAACTGGCCTACGAACATATGAATCAGGCGCAAGTAGTCAAGATTGATTCAAGTTCTCCGGCTGTCGAGCGAATCAGCCAAAGCATCTACCACCCTGCAAATCATGAAAAAATTCCCTTACTACTGGGTTTGATGAAACAACTCAACCCTGAACGCAGTATCATTTTTATAAACACTAAACACACAGCAACTCGTGTCTGGGGATATCTCGAAGGCAATGGTTACCGAACAGCATTGATATCGGGTGACATTCACCAAAATAAGCGAGAGAAGCTGTTACAGAAATTCCACCAGGGTGAATATGCCATTCTGGTTGCGACTGATGTAGCTTCACGCGGACTCCATATTCCTGACGTAACTCATATTTTTAATTATGACTTACCCGAACTCGGCGAAGACTACGTTCATCGTATTGGTCGTACCGCTAGAGCAGGTAATTCCGGTCATGCCATCAGCTTTGCCTGCGAAGACTACGCTATGAACCTGCTTGATATTGAGACTTATACCAGGACATCGATTCCGTCCATGACCATTAGCAATGATTTGCTGGCAGACCCCAAGCCACCGATTAAGTTAAAAAAATCCAGACCACTACAATCTAAACGGCAATCAAATAATAAAAACGGGCGCCAACGCAATCGATCACGGAGTAATAACCGGTCGGGAAGTAAGTCGCACCAATCGAGTAGTTAATAATAAAAATCATGCAGCATCATCATATTATCCTTTTTGGTGGCAGCGGATTTATCGGCAACCAGCTGGCTATTGCGCTGGCGAACAGGAATTGCAATGTCACCCTGCCCTGTCGTCGGCCTCATCGTCAACAAGCTTTAAGGGTACATCCGAATATTCGGATTATCGAAGCCGACGTATTCGACGATGATCAGCTTAATGCACTATGCAGGGGCCAGCATGCCGCAATAAACCTGATTGGTATTCTTCACCAACGCCAGGATGATGATTTCAGGCGAGTTCATGTTGATTTCGTTAAGTCTCTGGTAGCTACCTGTTCTAGAAATGGTATTAGCCGCCTACTGCATTTAAGTGCACTAGGGGCGGATCAGGCCAGTGGTTCGAGTCAGTATTTGCGCAGTAAAGGAGAAGGAGAAAATCTACTGCACACCTTTGGTCAAAAAGATATGCAGGTTACCAGTTTCCAGCCATCGGTTGTTTTCGGTAAAGGGGATCAATTTATCAATCGCTTCGCAAGCATTTTAAAACTGACACCCCTACTGTTTCCTCTGGCATGTCCAGACAGTCAACTGGCACCGGTATACCTGAACGACCTGGTTGGTCGGATTGTCGATTCGGTTGATGACCCGAGTACCTATTCCAGGCGAATTAGTATCTGTGGGCCCGAAGTATTTACGCTGCGTCAAATTATCGAAATGATTATTGAGACGACCAGCTCACCATGTCGGGTAGTGCCACTAGGAGACGGCCTTTCCAGACTACAGGCCATGATACTTGGGGCTTTACCCGGAAAGTTATTTACGCTAGATAATTACCGATCGCTACAGACACCGAATATCTGCAACCAGGGCGACCTCTGCAAAACCAGCTTACCTCGGTATCTTCTGGACTGGAACAATCACTCTGGATTCAGAAAATACTACGACCAGTTTCGTCGGTATCAGGCTAGCTATCCGGATTAGCAATAAAAGCTATGATCAGGTTCTATCGAGTTGGTGGCTGCGTGAGGGATCGACTACTTAAACTTCCTGTTAAAGATATTGACTGGGTGGTTACTGGCACAAGCGTCGATAAAATGCTGGCAGATGGATACAAAACTGTCGGCAGAAACTTCCCGGTATTTTTACATCCTGATACAAAACAGGAGTACGCACTCGCCCGTAGCGAACGCAAAACTGCTTCCGGTTATCACGGTTTTGAGTTCGACACTAATCCCGAAATCACAATCGAAGAAGACTTAGGCCGCCGTGACCTCACCATAAATGCCATGGCTGAAGACGAAAATGGTCGCATTATTGATCCTTATGGCGGCCGTAAAGATCTCGACTCAGGCATACTACGACATGTGTCTGATGCATTTTGCGAAGATCCTGTCAGGGTATTGCGCATTGCCAGATTTGCGTCCAGATATCACCATCTTGGCTTCAGACTGGCGGAAGAAACCGTAGAATTAATACATCACATAGGTAAATCTGGAGAATTGAATGCTCTGGTAGCAGAACGCGTCTGGATGGAAACAACGCGTGCGCTGGATGAAAAAAGCCCGTCAGCTTTTTTTCAGACATTGCGCAATTGTTCAGTATTACACATTCTTTTTACGGAAATTGATCAACTATTTGGCGTACCGCAGGTGACTGAGTTTCACCCAGAAGTTGATGTCGGCATTCATGTGATGATGGCCTTACAAAAAAGTGCCGATCTCAACTTCGATAATGAAACTCGATTTGCTGTTCTCATGCACGATCTTGGCAAAGCGAATACACCTCAAGATATCCTGCCCAGCCATCATGGTCACGAGGCACGTGGGGTTAAATTGGTAAAACATTTCTGTCATCGTTTGAAAGTACCGAAAGCACACGCCGAGCTGGCTCTGATGACTACTGAATATCATACGCATATACACCGCGCATTCGAACTAAAAGCCAGTAGTGTTTTAAATCTTTTTTACAGCATAGATTTGTTTCGAAAGCCGGAACGATTCCAGAAAATGCTCGACGCATGTCTTGCCGATACGCGTGGCCGCATAAACTTCGAAGATAACCAGTATCCTCAGGCTGACTATCTGGCAACACTGGCAGCTAAATTATTACGGGCCGACCGTGACCCTGTTAAACGACTAGACTTACAGGGCAAAGCCCTAGGAGATGCTATCCGAAGTTTTCGTCTAAAACTGTTAAAGCAGGAAAAAACCAATTACCAGATTGCCGAAAAATGATGATCTATTTTGATTAACCATTGGCGTAGCTGCGTAAAATGGCAAACCAGGCCAAGTGCCGCTCCCGCAGTGTTCGCAACTGCATCGGCCATTTCTAGTGAACGATACCCGGTCAAACCCTGCAGTAATTCCATCAATAGTCCATATCCGACCAGACCAAAAAAAATTAACCACAAAGATATAGTCCGATAAACAATCAAACTGAACCAGCCAGATAAAGTTGCATAAAGAATAACATGTGCAACTTTATCGCTACCCTCGGATCCACCTGGTACAGGCATCAATGACAATATCGCAACTATTACCAATAACACAAACCCACAGCCAAACCAGAATTTATGCAGCTGTAACTGCTGCTTGCCATTCATAGTTGAGCTCACAACAATAGCAGAACTAATGCGCAACCGAGCATCAGGCGGTAAATTACAAATGGCAGCATCCCCATTCGTTCAATCAGTTTTAAAAACAGATGAATACAAAGACCAGCACTAACTGCCGAGATCACAACGGCCAGAAATAATGCGAACCAGTCGATTGCTAGCGATGACTGCACCAGATCGCGTGTCTGCAATACACCACTGGCAAATATCAAGGGCATCGACAGTAAAAAAGAAAACCTTGCCGCAGAGCGCCGCGTCATGCCGAGGAATAACCCTGCTGTCATGGTAATGCCCGATCGTGAAGTACCGGGAATCAGTGCAATAGCCTGGAAACAACCGATGATCAGCACATCGAATAACCCAAGTTGTGTCTCATTGCGCTTTCTCGAACCTGCTTTATCAGCCATCCATAGCAGCAAACCGAAAGCAATAGTAGTGATTGCTATCACCCAGGGCGAACGAAGTTCAGTCTCAATTGTAGCTTTGAACAGGTAACCGCATATCACCGCCGGAATGGTACCGAATATGACCCACCAGGCGAGCCTACTATCGCTGGATACCTTTCCACCGGTCAAACTACCCAGCCAGGCCCGGAATAGCGCACGCACCGTATGACGAAAATAAATCAGTACCGCCAGTAGCGAACCGACATGTACGGCGACATCTAAAACCAGACCCTGATCCGGCCATTTCAGGACCAGTGGCACCAGTATCAGATGGGCAGAACTCGATATCGGTAGAAATTCCGTCAATCCCTGCACAATGGCAAGAATAATAATTTGAACCAGATCCATTTTTAACTTTTTGCTAAAAACGCCGGTAGTTCGATATCGAGGTTTTTCTTCAGCGCTATCACCTTGAATTTCTCACCCATTTCATCAGGTAATGTCAAAGTTTTAATTTGCTGAGCAACATCGAGCTGTGCCAGGGTGTTACCACTACGATCATTAAAGCCGACTTCGTCGAGCAGGCCATTGTCAAGCAGAAACCTGCCCTGGCTGACCAGGCCAATAACATCGAATCCGGCCTTTTCAGCAGCATCGGCAACAGCATCGAAATCAACTGAAGCAGTAATATCCTGCAGTCCTGGCAGCACAAGTGGATCGCTATGAACGCGGTGATGATAATGGCATAGTAAAGTACCCTGCTGACGTTGCGGATGATAATATTCTGCACATTCATAGCCATAGTCGATGATCAGAGCCACAATCTGATGGCTTGTTTCGGCGAGAGCTTTTAACCAGGGCAGATAATTTAAATTAACTTCTGTTGTATACCCATCGTCATATGGGCCAAACCTGGCTTCCAGATTTTCTATATAAGTAATCGCATCGCCAGTACCGGGGAGATAGCCCCAGCTAAATCTGCCCTCAATATATCCGACACCTAGCTCAAACCACCTGGTGTTTTTTTTCACCCGATTTACAGGCATTGCGTCGAGCACTTCGTTTGCCAGCACAATACCATCAAATTTATCCGGCAAGCTGTCCAGCCAGTTAATCCGATCAAATATCTCGAATGGTAAAGCCTTTTGCAAATAGCGCTGTTGACGCTGGCGTAAATCGGCGCTTAGCTCAAGAATAAGATAACTATCCAGGTTTTCCAGTTTGCCAAGAATCTGCTCGCAAAGTTTGCCGCTACCGGCACCAAATTCGAGTATGCGTCGCTGACAACCCTGATCGAACAATTGCTCACACTGATTTGCCAGCGTACGCCCAAACATCGGAGAAATTTCGGGCGATGTGACGAAATCTCCAGCACTGCCAAATTTGAATAATCCTGCACTGTAATAACCCAGACCCGGCGCAAACAGCAAGTGATTCATATACTCACGGAATGAAATCATACCTCCCTGCTGTTCAATTGCCCTGGCAACCATTTCGACCAGCTTTTCACTGTGCTGAATTTCGACCGAGCTGGGTTGGGGTAATTGCGCTAGCGTCTGTTCATGGGGGTGATATGATGACATTTATTTAATACTCCGAAGTCACATGTTGCTTACTGGAAAATCTGCCCTGATAACCGGGGCCGCTCACCGTCTAGGCGCGAAGATCGCCCGCACTCTACATGAAAACGGCGCAAATCTCATTATTCATTATCGGCATTCTGAGGAAGCCGCCAAAGCCCTCGCAAAACAGTTAAATGATATTCGCAACGAGTCAGTCAGGATACTGCAAGCTGATCTGAATGATTTCGACGCTGTTTCTCAGCTGGCTGATAGCGCAATTAATGCGTTTAATCGACTCGATATTCTGATCAACAATGCATCCGAATTCCATCCAACTCCCATTGGTTCAATCAAACTGAAGCACTGGGAAGCAATAATGAACAGTAACTGTCGTGCCCCCCTTTTTTTGTCGCAGGCCTGCGCCCCGGCGCTAAGGCAACAGAACGGCGTGATCATCAATATGCTCGATATCTACGCATCTGCACCGCTACTAAACCATAGCCTTTACTGCAGCGCAAAAGCCGCCAGTCAGATGCTGGTGAAATCACTGGCACTCGAGCTCTCCCCTGAAATTCGTGTCAGTGGTATCGCTCCAGGAGCGATCCTGTGGGCGGACAGTAATAATAAAGGAGACCCTGAAGCACAACAGGCTATCCTCCGGCAGATTCCGTTACAGCGCAGCGGTGATTCGGAGTCGATTGCGAAGGCGGTGTTGTTTATAATCGACAACGATTACCTGACCGGCGAAATCATTCGTATCGACGGTGGTCGCTTACTTAACAGCTTTTGAGATAACCCGGAATGAATCAGTACTGGAGTGACACAGTTTGCCGTCTGGATCCTTATATCCCTGGCGAACAACCGCAGAACCGACAATACATAAAGTTAAATACCAACGAAAACCCCTATCCGCCCTCACCTGCTGTGGCGCAGGTGATTCAAAATTTCGATATTGGGACACTTCGTCTGTACCCAGACCCAGAATCGAAAGCATTAAAACAGGCATTGGCCGATCACCATCAAATCTCGTCTGAGCAGGTATTTATCGGCAACGGTTCAGACGAAGTCCTCGCGCATGCCTTCCAGTCCTTTTTTAAACAGTCAAAACCACTGCTGTTCCCGGACATCAGTTATAGCTTTTATCCAGCCTACTGTGCACTTTATGATATCGAGTACACCAAAATCGAGTTGGACAGTAATTTCTGTATTGATTTAAATGCTTTCAATCGGAACAACGGAGGCATTATTCTGCCTAATCCGAATGCACCGACCGGTATCGCGTTAGCATTGACTGAAATAAAAACACTACTGGAAAACACCAGGTCAGTAGTTGTAGTTGACGAGGCTTATGTCGATTTCGGGGCAGATTCCGCCGATTGTCTTATCGACAGCTATGACAACTTACTGGTGGTACAGACATTCTCAAAATCGCGCAGCCTGGCTGGACTAAGACTGGGCTATGCCCTCGGCAACGCTAATCTGATCGAAGCACTCAATCGCGTCAAGAATTCATTCAATTCCTATCCGGTCGATCACCTCGCGAGTGCCGCAGCCATCGCGTCAATCGAGGACCAGGCGTATTTTCAACAATGCAACCGGCAGGTAATCGAAAGTCGTGAAGACCTGAGTACAAAGCTCAGGACTCTGGGCTTTCTGGTTTATCCTTCGAGTAGTAATTTTGTATTTGTCAAACATAGTAAAAAAGCGGCAGTCGACATATACGAAGCATTAAAGCAGGCTGGCATTCTGGTGAGATACTTTAAATCACCACGTATCAATAATTGTTTGCGTATTAGCGTCGGTACTGACAACGAGTGTAACGCATTGGTCAATGCCCTGAATTCGATATTGTCGAAATAGTGCTGATTAATCCAGCTTTAACTCAACCACTTCGAGGCGGGGAGCCTGAACGGATAATTCCCGCCATAGCTCACTATAGCTCTGACCTGTAATCGGATGCCGGGTATCTGGAATCAAGTCCTGTAACGGCTTCAACACATGTGCACTGCGCAGAATTTCCTGACGTGGAATACGAATTCCAGGCCGGTTAATCACCAGAAAATCGTATAACAGGATATCGAGGTCAATCGCACGTGCAGAAAACCGTGGTTGGCTACGATCTCTGCCCAGATCATCTTCTAACTGATGAAGTTCATCGACAACTTGCTCGACGGGCTTTTCAGTGTCAAATCCAGCCACCAGGTTTAAAAAGTCATCACCATCAAAACCCACCGCAGCCGACTGATAAACCGCAGACAGTCGCAATTCACCAAAAACCTCGCGCATTGCATTAATAGCACTACTAATATTGACCTCAGCCTCAACATTACTACCGAGACAGATATAAACAGGAGCAGTCATTGTGGTTTTTCACCACGTTCGATGATTACACCGACTGACTGTGAACCGCGAACTGCAGCGGGTTTATGCAAGCTTAGTCGAACCCAGGGCACATCGAATTCCTCGCGAATGATTGAACAAATCTTCTCGGCGAGGGTCTCTACCAGTTCGTATTCACTCGTTTCTATAAAGGTGATTAAACGCTTTGCTACCGATTTATAGCTCAGTGTGTCATCAATATTATCGGTATTTGCAGCCTTCTTTATGTCGGTTGCCATATCGATATCCAGGCTAATAGTCTGCCGGATCTTGCGTTCCCAGTCATAAATGCCAATAACGGTGTCTACCTGTAAATCTCGAATAAAAACTATATCCATAGACAATCGCCAGTGGCAAAATAACGGGCACATATCTTATCCTGAGCGCCTCCCAAAGGGAAACACCCGGCCACTGAAAAACCCCGTAAAACAGGGCTTACTGCGCTTGAATACTACCTGTCCTTCTGGTAGAGTTCGCGCCCTCAAGTAATCTCGCTATTTTTTCAGGAGCCCCAACATGTCCCGGGTATGCCAGGTCACAGGTAAGAAGCCTGTAGCCGGAAACAATGTTTCACACGCGCACAACAAGACGCGTCGTCGCTTTCTGCCAAATCTTCACACCCATAAATTCTGGGTCGAGACTGAAAATCGCTGGGTTAAACTGCGAGTTTCTACCAAAGGCATGCGAATTATCGATAAAAATGGCATAGACGCAGTTATCGCCGATATGCGTAAACGCGGCGAAAAGTGCTAGGAGACTGATATGAGAGATTTAATCAAACTGGTTTCAACCGCTGGCACAGGCCACTACTACACTACCGACAAGAATAAGAAGAATACTCCTGACAAGCTGGTGTTTAAGAAATACGACCCTGTGGTTCGTAAGCATGTTGAGTATAAGGAAGCCAAGATTAAGTAGGGGTTTTCTGCTTCAGGAATTCAAGAAACCGGCTTTGGCCGGTTTTTTTGTGGGCGAGTGTTTTAGAGGTTATGGGTGATTTCCAGGTTGGGCCCACTGCTAGCGTTTGCATGATACGAAGTATTGTCTGATGATAATGCCGTAGGGGCATGATTCATCACGCCCCTTCATTGATACATATTTCAGATTCAACTCAATCGTAGATACCGAATTCATGCTGTTGGGGTTCGTTCCTCACCCGCAACCTACAATATCCACAGGCGCTCTAAATGTCTCCTTAGGGCTTTTCAGGCATTTACATTTTTCCTGTACCCAATGACTGCAATGGTCCGAATGCCAACAAAACTCCTGTATTCCCGCCCACCCGCAATCACAAAATTACCGACAATCCGACAGTAGCGCCAGCACGGCATCTGCCGCAAGCGGCTTGCTATAGAAATAGCCCTGGTATTCGTCGCAACCACGCTTGCTTAACCAGTCCAGCTGTTTTTTACTTTCAACGCCTTCGGCAATTAGTTTAACGTTGAGTAATTTGCCTAGCGAAATAATCAGTTCCAGAATTGCTGGTGTTTCCATGTTGTGCACGAATGACTGATCAATTTTAAGGTTACTAATGGGGAAATTTTGTAAATAAGCCAGATTCGAATAACCCGTGCCAAAATCATCGATCGACAGGGTTAAGCCCATTTCACATAAGTCCTCTAACAACTGCAACACCGATTGTTCCGACCCCATAAATACCGATTCGGTGATCTCGAGTTCAAGCTTGTCTGCTCCACAGCCGGAATCGGATAAGGCGGATTGAATTCTCTCATGTAAATTGTCAGTACCAAACTGTCTTGCCGACACATTGATGGCGACCTTGATCGAATAACCTGCTTGCCGCCAGCTAACCTGTTGCTCGACTGCTTCCCGCAGCACCCAATTATCGATTTCGGATATCATACCGGTTTCCTCCGCTACCTCAATAAATTCGACAGGGCTTAGCAAACCTCGTTGTGGATGTTGCCAGCGAACCAGGGCTTCGACACCAACAATTTGATTGCTTGCGATATCCACCTGTGGCTGGTAGTGCAGGATAAATTCTTTACGCTGAATAGCGCTGCGCAAGTCGGATTCTAACGCCAACCGCGCTTTAGCCTGCGTGTTCATTTTGCTGTCGAAGAATACAAATTCGTTTCCACCACGTGCCTTGGCCTGATACATAGCAATATCGGCGTGTTGCATTAACTCGGTCACGGTCTTACCGTTTTGCGGGTACACACTGATACCAATGCTGGGGCTGATATACAAATTATGTTGTGCTATTCGAAAAGGCTTGGCGATTTTATCGATAATTTTTCCAGCAGTAATTGCCGCTGCATCGGCATTCGGTAACTCGCGTAATATGCAGACGAATTCATCACCGCCCAGACGTGCAGCCAAATCGGTTTCATAAATCGCCGACTCGATCTCGCGGGCAACCTGAATCAGCAACTGATCCCCGGTGGAATGTCCGAGTGTATCGTTAATACTCTTGAATCGGTCCAGGTCGAGAAATAACAGCCCCACAATGTGGTTGTAGCGACGCGCCAACTTCAGCTCTTGCTCGAGTTTGTCTGTCAGATTGGCACGATTCGGCAAATCGGTTAAAGGGTCGTGATATGCCAACCGATTGGCATGCTCCTGGGCGATACGGCGTTCGCTGATATTGGTTTCATTCACCAGGTAGGCATTCTTTCCGGTTACCGCATCGGGTCCATATTGTACGTTGACTTCGTGCCAGACTTTTCCAGCGCTAGTATAGACTTCGGCTTCACCGCGATATTCACCCAGTTCGCTGACGATCTCACGCATCTGCAAGTAGGACTGTTGATCGACAAAATGCACCTGCAGGCTGTGTTCGTCGTCGCCGAGCATACTTCTTGCAGCTGGATTGGCATACACAATCTCGCCATTTTCATTGTAGAGCGATACCATTACCGAAGTCAGCAACAAGGCCTGCAGGCCTCGCAGGGTTTCCGGATTGCGTTTGTCGATTTCCAGTACCTGGCACAACATGGCGATACGGTCGCCTTCAATCTTGATACCGGAAAACTGGCAATCGAGGTTTCGGGGTTGTCCCTTGGGATACAGGGTCCAGGGCTCGACAAAGGTCTTAGCATGGCGGAAGTCTTCCTGATATTGGCGTAGTCGCTGGCGTACGCTGGGGGACATATCACTGGCCATATCACGCTGTCTGAGTTCGTCGAGAGAGTTGGCGTTCCACAACCCGAGTGCCGACGGATTGGCCCAGTAAACCCGGGAATGGTCGATGTCGAAAATCCACACGGGAATCGCAAGAGATTCAAGCACGCTAGCCAGGTAGTGGTGGTGATTAATAGAGGAATTGTCTGTCATACGGATTCGTTGATGCCGCAAGCGTGATTATTTCCTGAGTAGGTATTGCCTATTTGCTGCTAGCTTGCCCGATTTTATTGAATGTGTCGATAAAAGTAACTCAACAACCCGTTAATATCCCCCCATATCAGTATCATAAAGCAGCTTTTTAAAATGACAGGCGTATGCAATCATTCGCATTAATCAGGGTTGAAAATCTTTCCCGTTTTTATCAGACACATTAATTGACCCCATTGATCGCCATTGATCTTCCGAATTCAGCAAAATTCAGTGATGACACGGGCTCGATGCAGGTGTGAACAGGTATCCAAACCGATTGGATTTTCGAGAACATGTCGTTTATCCTTCCTATACTTAAACCTGTAGACAAGAGGGCTTTAGCTAATGGCAAGACTTCATTTA
>JAAEOZ010000131.1 GCA_024222685.1 Gammaproteobacteria bacterium
CCCCTGACGTCGTTGTTTACCAAGTTGCATTTCCATCCAGTGTCGAAGTAATGATGATGTTATGCTGCAATTATCAGCGAGGTTTAGCGTATCGATACAATCGCGAACTTCCTGCAGATGATCTTCTGCTGGATCTACTACGGTATAAAAATCACTGAGCATACGATTTAGCAGGACTATCCAGGTTTCTACCTGTGCCGACCTTTGAAGCTGATTTCGCCAGTAATCGAGACGATCGAACAGGTCAAAAAATTTACTGATATTAAGCGCTGCACCGGTGTCAATATGCTTTAGAGCTGCGATACCATTCCATAATCCGTCCTCGCCCAGCGCATAGCCGGTAAACAGGCGTTGACGAGCCTGTATCCAGGTATTCTGGATTGTAGCGGGCTGTCCCATTGCAAGTTTGAAACTACCATCGATACCCCAACGCACCCGCGATGCATCGATCCATTGTTGTATATCGCTAACTGCCGCGTCATCGAGCTCGAAGTGTTTACGGATTTCGGCGATTTCGAGAAGCGATATTATTTCTGAGATTTCAAATCGGCTACTCGGTAAGTGCAGTAGCTGTAGAAAACTCTGTACCAGCGGGTGCTCGTCGATAATGCTTATGTCCGACAGATTCCATGGTAGATATGGTTTGCCGGCATTGTCTTCGTAGCCGAATACTGCTTCGATATAAGGTGCGTAGCGGCTAATCTCCGGGACCATAACAAGAATATCCTCCACCCCAAGTTGCCGATTATCAGCCAGAATTTTCAACAGTTGATCGTGCAGGACCTGGCATTCACGCATCGCACTATGGCAGATATGAATAGCGATTGAGTCGTCGGCATGCGTGTTAATCGGCGTAGTGCCGAGATCGAAGATATTCTGCTGGATGCTTTGTAACAATGTAGTGATGCCCGGCGGGTAATTATCTTCGATTTCCTGCTTTGGCTGATTATCCTGTTCCAGTAGAAGTGTCTGCATGGTCTGTGCCTGCCTGCCCCAGGAAGCCAGTAATTCATTGCCGGTATCGTAGTATTCGATTTCATCTGGATGAGACAGGCCAAGTCTGGAAAGAGACCTGGTCGATTTTAAATCGGCAAAATACTGGTCGGTCGGACTATGTTGATAGAATGTAATATCGACATGTTGAGAAAGCGCAAGCAAAACCTCTATAGTCAATGGTGGCAGGCTGGATATTGCGAACAGGCTGATGCGCTGCGGTGCTTTACTGCCGGGATTTGTTCCGTTGAGGCTATCTATTAGTTGACTGAGGATTGCAACGCGGTGGATTCCATGCAGATCCTGTATTAGTTTTTGCCAGAGAGTGGCCTGCCAGCCCGACAGCTGTGCCGATGACCACTCACGAATCATCTGCGGGCGATACTGTTGATAACGATCGAAAAGCTCAGCGATGCGGATCGATAACTGCCAACGCTTAATGCCGTTTTCGTCATCAAATAGATATTGATTCAGGTCTGTGAATTCTGCTTCGTCGATCACCGTGGGCAAAATTGCGAATATTTTCCATGCCATCGCTTGCTGAGCCAGTGGATCCTGGCTGGGAACGCCATCTATTATCTGGCTGGCAACCTGCCATAACCAGGCTGCAGGCAACAGATACTCTATATTTGCCGCCACACCCTGATGTTGAGCAACGCGCAAATTTAACCATCTTGACATTGCGAAAGTCGGTACCAGGATTATTTCGCTGGTGAGGGGACTCGACAGCGGTCGAGTCGACAGCCTGTGACACAGGCTTTGCTGTAGTTTTTCGACTCGATTCGAGCTATGAATGCGAATAGGCATGATAAATATTAGTTTCCGGGCTCCGCTGGTCAGTTATCTATGCAATGATACCCGGGTCATAGCTCGTCACATGAGCTAATAACCTGGTCCTGATAATTCATTATTTAGATTATTAATTATCAGGCTTTAGACAATCAATGGATGAGTCCTGTATTTTGCACTATTATGCTAAATACAAACCAGTAACTGCAGATAAAAACTTCAGGTTTTCCCGGATCATGACTGATCAAGAAACACCAGATAACGGCACTCGTCTAACCATCGACGAACAAGAGTATATTTTTTTTGATGGATACTGGATACGCTACTACCAGCCAACGGAAGACACGCTTGGTAATCGTAAGCGTTTAATTGACGGCCTAACCCGCCGGGCATTTCATCACACCGAAGGGGGAATTAATACCCCGGGCCGCAGTCTTGAGCAGGCCCGTGCCGCTTACCAGAAACAGACTAACCCACAGCGAAAGCGAATCAATGCAGCAATGCTTGCTGGCGCTCTGTTTAATCGCGCCACGGATTTATTTACTGCTATTGCTGATCTCGGTGAACTCGGTGTTAAGGTAAGTACTAATAATGAGTTAATGCGCCAGTGTAGCGACTGTTTCCAGGAGGCTTTAAATCTCGGCAAACAGGTCAGGCATTACAGTGGCTGCGAAGGTCTGGATGAAATCTGGGGTGAGCCCTTTAAGGCGTTTACGCTATCGCCAGAAGATTTTTATAAATCCCGCTTTATTAAAATCGCACAGAGTAAACGCGATATCGATATAATCACCAACTGTATGCTGGAAACCTTTTGCAGCAGTTCGCTATTCGCAGGTTTACGACCTGTATTCGTCGAGTTTGGCGAGGCTGCCAAGCAGGTATCGGAAACTATGAAAAAAGATCCGATAATCTTTGAAGTATGGCCGAATTTTGTTGCACTCGCAGAAACCATAGACAACTTCAGGCCCCAGATTACAGACGATACCGACCGCATGCTGGAAATGCGAGCTGCGCACGGCAGGGGTCTGATACTCGAAGGCAAGAGGCTGCTCGGATACGTAGCAAGCGCGCGTGTGCCTATGCCATCGAGTACGCAGCAGTATTTGAATAAATGTCGAGCATATGAAGCGCCCATGGTGGACACACAGGGGCGTCAGATAAAGACTGTGGCAGAATAACCACAGGTAAATTGATTACAGAGGAATAGCAGAATTCAAACTGTACATCCCTGTACCGTTTTCAGGCTTTATTTCAATACCGGCATAGAGAATTCGGCACCGAGACTGCTTTCCTGCCAGCGCGCCGTTACGGTTTTAACCTTTGTGTAAAAACGTAAACCTTCCATACCATACTGGTTATGATCACCGAATGCCGACGATTTCCAGCCACCGAAACTATGGAAAGCCAGAGGAACGGGTATTGGGACATTAATGCCGACCATACCCACTTCAACTTTTTCTGCAAAGGTTCGTGCTGCGGCACCGTTTTTGGTGAAGATTGAGGTACCGTTGCCATAAGGGTGATCGGTTGCTAATGCCATGCCTTCGTCGAAGGAACCGACGCGCATGATCTGTAATACCGGGCCGAATATTTCTTCCTGGTATGAAGTCATTTCAGGTTTGACCCGGTCGATCAGAGAACCACCGAGAAAGTAGCCGTTCTCATGGCCTTCGCAAACAAATCCACGACCATCAACAATCAGTTCTGAACCTTCGTCAGTGGCCATCTGAATATAGCCCATGACCTTTTCTCGATGTTCTCTGGTAACAAGAGGTCCCATCTCCAGGCCGGTATCGGTACTATTACCGATTCGTAGCGCCTCGACTCGAGGCTTAAGAATTTCGATTAAGCTGTCGGCAACTTCATCGCCGACACAAACGCCGACGGAGATCGCCATACAGCGTTCACCAGCCGAACCATAAGCTGCACCCATAAGCGCGTTTGCTACGTCTTCGAGATCTGCATCGGGCAGTATCAGCATGTGATTTTTTGCACCACCCATTGCCTGGCAGCGTTTGCCATTGGCTGTTGCGGTGGCGTACACATACTGTGCAATGGCAGTAGAGCCGACAAAACTCACGGCCTTGATACGCTCATCGTTCAGCAATGTATCAACAGCCTCCTTGTCACCATTAACGATATTAAACACACCCGGAGGGCCGCCTGCTTCGACAAACAGTTCGGCCATTCGCAGCGGGCAGGATGGATCCTTTTCGGATGGTTTCATAACCACAGTATTGCCGGTTACCAGTGCCATACCTGCCATCCAGAGTGGAATCATGGCAGGAAAATTAAACGGTGTAATTCCAGCGACAACTCCCAGGGGCTTGCGCATCGAGTAAATATCGATACCGCTGGCAACATTATCGGAAAACTCACCTTTTTGCTGATGCGGTGCGCCGCAGGCAAATTCTGCTACCTCAATACCGCGCAATACGGAACCCATTGCATCCTCTATGACTTTGCCGTGTTCATTGCAGACCAGTGTCGCCAGCTCGTGCTGGTGTTGGTAAAGCAGGTGTACAAATTTAGTCATGATGCGCGATCGTGCCAGTACTGAAGTCGCTGCCCAGGCTGGAAAGGCTTGCTGAGCAACGGCTATTGCGGCCTCAACTTCCGATTTGGAAGCCAGAGGTACTTCGCTGGCCTTGATACCGAGGCTGGGATTGTAGATATCACCAAAGCGCCCACTGCTACCCGAGATGCGCTCTCCGTTGACAAAATGGCATAACCGGACTGTGCTGGACTGAACGACATCTGCTGGCTGACTCATGATAGTTCCTATAGATAATTTCGGCTAGGCAGTCAGTATAAGTAAGATATTTATGCATTCCAATAGTGTAAAATCCACAATCATTCTGCAAAAATACACAAATGTACGACTGGAACGATCTGCGCTATTTCCTTGAATTATCCCGAGAGGGCAAGCTGATTCGGGCAGCGACACGTCTGCAGGTAGACCATACTACCGTGAGTCGGCGTATTACTGCCCTGGAAAAGCAGCTTGATGTCCGATTATTTGACAAGTCACCGCGTGGTTACCAACTCACCGATGCCGGCTTAAGATTATTACCGCTGGCCGAAGAGATTGAAGCAGGTTCGAATCGTCTATATCAGCAAATAGCCGGCAAAGATGCGCGTTTAAGCGGCACGGTTCGAGTCTCGGTGCCCGAAGCCCTCGGTTCGCAGGTGATAGCACCACGCATCGTCGAGTTCTGTCACGAACATCCCGGTATAGAAATTGAACTGATTGCAGAAACCCGGCGTATGAGCCTGTCCAAGCGCGAAGCCGATATAGCAATCAATCTGGCCCGACCGGAGAGTGGGCGCCTGATTGCGTGGAAACTATGCGATTATCGGCTCAAACTCTATGGTGCCGAAAGTTATCTAAAGTCTCATGCGGCAGTAAACTGCCCTGAAGACCTGACGACGCATGCCTTTGTTAGTTATATTGATGATTTAATCGAAATGCCACAACTGCGCTTTTTCGAATCGACCATCAAAAATGCCCATGTAGTATTTCGCAGCAGTAATGTTAGTGCACAGTTTAATGCGATTTTACAGGGTGCAGGCCTGGGCATTGTGCATTGTTTCATGGCGCAGCGTGAAAATCAGCTACGGGTAATTCTGCCTGATTTAATATCGGTGGAACGAAGTTACTGGTTATCGGTGCACGAAGACTTGAGGCATGTCGCCAGAGTGGATGCGGTTTGCGATTTTCTGACGCGGATACTGCGGGGTGATCGGGGGTTGATGATGGGGGATTGAGGATTTACTGATATAGCGAATAAGTCGGAATGATATTACTCTGAGGCCGATGCAGAGTTGACAAAATATTTATTGCCAGAATATTTAACAAATTATTTTTTGCCACGAGCTTGGGGTAAGATATCAATTACTCTGACCCTTTTGACTGCTTAGTTAAAGGTGACAAGCACCTAATTTTGAACCACATCATATCGAGCATAAATTTAGTATGATGCCATCATGTTTATGGTCGACCAAGAGGTTGGTGAAGATGAATTACGACGGTATTGTAAAGAAAGTTTCTACAGCACTAAAAAACCATGACATTGCCGTTTGGTGCGGCGCGGGTGTTGCCGTTGGATCAGGTTTACCCGTTGTCGTTCAATTTGTGGAAACAATCCTTAAGTTGACACCATTAACCAAATCTAACCGTTTGAGTATTCTCAAAGTTGTACCGGAACATGTACCGTTTGAGCATTTCATGCAGGTCTTACTCGACGCACGGAGTGTCAATGCCCAGCGAGACTTACTCCAGTTTTTCTCGATAGGCACTTCTTCATTGTTTCATCAATTTGTTGCGTACGCAGTTAAAGAGGGATGGTTGAAGTCTATATTTACTACAAACTTTGATCCCCACTGTGAAAATGCTATCGATGCGCCATTACGGATTTGGTCAGATCCTGTTCATTTCAAAGACATCGAATGGCAAGATGAGAAAGCTCGTATTTTGAAGCTACACGGCTCTGTAGAATCGCCAGAGGCTCTTGGCGTGACGCTTCGACGAGTAGCACAGAGTGAATCCGCTCAACACTTGAAGGTCCCGATCGAACGCCTATTCAGCGGTAAAGTAGCGAGCGTGATAGTTTTTTTTGGATACAGCTTTTCCGATAAATTTGATTTATCTCCGTTAATTTCCCAGACCATTAGCGAGGCAGATAATATACCCCTAATTTTTGTAATCGATCACATTGATACAAAACCTATGGTTCGATCGAATAATTTTTCATGTAATCATCCCCTGGCTAAGGCCAGTAACGTATTTCGAGTACGAGTAAAAACCGAAAATTTCATCCATGACATTATTTCTGAGCTCGGAATTGACAAACTACTCGGAGGAAAAGTTTCAGAGTCCAATAAAAAGCACAAGGACGAGGTCACTAATGGAGAAAGCTGGTGCGATTTTTTACAGGGTCATTTTGAAGAGCAAAACCAAGTGACCCAGGGAGTTTCAGGTCATTATGTAGCTGGTGCATTGTTGTCCATGATCGGGGCCGACGGTGACGCAATCCGCTTCTTTGAAAGGGCTGTTAGAGCTGCTGACAAAAGCGATCATAAAGCCTGGAAATTGAGTTCCCGGCAGGCCTTAAGTGCTTCGTTACTGAAGGTAGGGAACCTACATGAGGCTCTGCGGGTATTGGACCAGGCAAAGCCATTTGCAAAATCAATTGGTTCCGGCAGATATTCTGACCACACAATTTCTCAACGCGCGTCTCTATATCAGAAAATTGGGGACTATGCCTACCTGGAAGGTAAAGCCTTATTTGAGCGGGCGAGAATAATCGCAATTGATGATCCAGACAACTTACGCCAGGTCCCACATCTGAATGGGATTGCAAGCAGCTGGCAGCGACTCGGTGACATGGATGCGGCTCTTCAGGCTTATCGCATCGCCCTTCCCCTCGTAGAATCGAGTGGAGATTTGTATCGGCTTTCAGAACTTCAAGGCAACATCGCCTCACTTGCCTATATATTACGCGACTACAAATCAGCAGTATCCTGGTATCAATCTGCTATCGACAATTCTGTTCTTTGTGGTGACTTCATCAGCCAAGGAACTCACACTATGAATCTAGGTAATGTCCTCACGAAACAATCCCAGTTTGACGAAGCACTCCAACACTATAGGCAGGCGAAAAACCTGTTACTTAGCGCCCTTCCTTCAAAAGATCCGCGAGTCGTACAAGTCAACAACCATATAAATATTGTCCGGCACCAAAATAATAGCCGGGCTGAAAGTAAAAGGGGAGGATAGGATAGAAATATAAGAGAAAATACAGGGGCAGGTCTTTGATTTATGATTCATAATAATAGCTTGATTTATATAAATTTACTTTGTGAGATTAACAAAGAATATATCATAAATCGAAGACCTGACCCTAAAATTTTAAAATTTCTGTACCACCAACCCCTTTAACTACGTAACTACCCTCTAACTACTATTGCATGGTTGCAGTATAGGTTCCTGATTCACCAGTGACAATGTTGCTAAACTCCGCACTAAGTTGATCCGGAAGGGTCAGAGTGCCGCCAAATTCGGAGCCGTCATCCTGCAAACCACTGAAGCTGACCGAGTTCGTGCCTGTGTTGGTGATCGCTGCCGAAATCTGCGCATCGGGAAAAGGCCTCGAAATATTACCATTTGCATCCAGCTCTGCGGTATACGATCGCGCTCCCTGGTTCGACGATAAAGTGCCCGCCCAGGAGCCGGCAAACATCGCTATCAGGTCGTGGTCGATTCCGCTAGCGACGGCGGTGCTGCGATTGCCACTGAAGGTGCCGGACTCATCCGGCAGTAAGGTCCAGGTTCCGGACAGCTTGCCAGAGCCATCGATTGTGCCGCTGAAAGTAGTGCCTGTCGATGCGTTACCTGCAACGAAGCCGTCTACAACCGATGCACTACCATTCAACGTGATATGACCATCCACGGTGTCTGTTGCCCAGCCGAATAGTGCGCCGCTACGGTCGACGAAGACACTAAAAGTCCCTTTTCCGTCACCACCGTAACTACCGTCATACCTGCCGGTTACGACAGTGCTGATCGATCTTTGTAGATGGGCACGGGCATCGTCTACCGCCACCAATGCTCTGGCACCTCCCGGCAGTGAGGCTGTCAGGGCATCAATATTAGCCTGTTCACTGGTTTCAAATTGTGTCACTCCCTGGTTGAAATTGATGGAAATGCCAACTGCAGCGTCAATCACAGAAGAATCTATAGTGATACCGTTTTCAGGATTCATATCAGCATCGATGGTTTGCAGGAAACGGGCAATATTGGTGACTTCCTCGTCATTGATATTACTTGTATTGGCCAGCTGCAGTGGTGACATAATTGGCTGCGCCGATGCCAGGCCGATGAATGGGCCATTGAATCCAAGCCTGAAGTCGACAAACGTACCTTTGATATAGGTAAACTCTCCGTTTGCGTTGGTAGTTGTTACCTGGTCACCTGAAACTGCAGTCAAACCGCTGACCGCGCTGTCGATGAATACACCGCGCGGTTTGTCGTCGCCGTCACCTCCACCGCCACCGCAACCGTAGAATGTAACTACACTTACTATTAGAGCCAGTTTAAATGCTGAGGTAGCCAGGTTTTTCATGTTCACGCCTCTTTGTTTCCAAATCTGAAAGGAGAACAGTCATTTCTCGACGACCACTGCACGAAATTCTGAGAAAAATCGACGGTTTAGCTATTAGGTATTTTGCTGCCCTGTATATACCTGCATAAATTTAACAATAGCAAAATTAGAATATTGGATCAATGCACGTTATCCAGGGACAGAAACGCTCGTGACAATATTGTCATTGTCAGTAAAGCTGACAAATTATTTTTTGCCAATAAAGGCTAAGGATGGATAATTTACTACCTATAAAATCAAGTAATGGGAGAGCAGTAGAAAGTTCATCATTGTAGGGGCACGATTTATCGCGCCCGCTTCGGTATTGGTAATTCGGGCGCGATAAATCGTGCCCCTACA
>JAAEOZ010000132.1 GCA_024222685.1 Gammaproteobacteria bacterium
ATTAACGGGGTTCTCAAACACCTTAAAAGGGCCAGGAATTTAGCGCCGAAAAATGTCGAACTGTTACTCTTCGAAGGTAATATACTGGAACAAAGCGGCAAATTTGAGCGTGCTTATGAACTCTATGTTGAGGCCGACAGCAATATAAAACCTGTAGATAAAGTTGTCACCAGTCTGGCATTGGGCCGGATCCTGATGCAGCTTAAAAAATACCCGGAAAGTAAAGAGCATTTAGTTAAGGCCGCAGGCCTGTTGCCTGCATCGGCCGAAATCAGGGGTTTGCTATTAGAGCTTTCGTCGTATATCACAATCGACAGGAATTTAATCCCCGATGAGGCTGTTGCTAGCAACACCACGCCAGTTGCGCTACAGCCACCTTATTTCAATGGTCTGGCGGAAAAATATAATCGCGATAAAGAATATCTGCGATATAACTTTTATCGGCTATTCAGGCTTGAACAAAATATAACCCGGGCAGGAAAGGTGATGGATTTGCTTTATAAGTATTATCCGGAAAGCTTGACCGAAGTAGAATTGCTGGACTATGCCTTTATTCAGGCCGGTCGAAAGCAATACAGGGCCGCAATACGCATTTATGGCGAAATTTTAGGTCGGTTTCCAGGCTCAGCCGAGGCCTTTGTTGGGCGGGCCAGTTTGAAATTTCTGGCCAGGGACTTTATCAACGCCGAAAAAGATTACCTTCAGGCTCGAGATTTGAAACCGAAAGAAACCCAGGTTTTGAGTAGAATCTATCAGGGATTGGGCAGGATTGAAGCGACTAAAAGGCAATTTGATAACAGCATAGAGCTTTTATTAAAGGCAATTAAACTAAATCCGGAGGCAGGTGAAGTTCACTTTGATCTGGCGAAGGTCTATGCCGATAGCCAACGTTTTAGCGATGCCTGGCGACAGCTGGAGTTAGCTGAGTCGAAAAACCTGAAAATAAGTGATTTAATTAAACAAAGGTTGCGTCAGGCCGAAACACAATACAATTCAAACTAGTGATCCGCAATAGTATAAATACTAATCGGTTTTGCCAGTCCGCGAACAGAAACTTCACCCAGTGCTTTAAGCGGAAAATCATTATCGGATAACAGCTCAATTGTGTTATCCGAGACGATAATTCGCGTTCCATAATCCTTGTTAAGTGCTTCGAGTCGAGCCGCCAGGTTAACATTGTTACCGTGTACCGTGTAATTGACGCGATCGCCGGAACCGACCAGGCCGCCTACCACCATGCCGGAATTAATGCCAACTCGGGTATTAAAAGCCAGATCCTGGCCAAATGTTTTTCCTTTAAGTATTTCCTGGATATCGATAGCGGCTTTTAACGCATTGCAGGCGTGATTCGGGTCCGGTTTCGGTGCATTAAATGTCGCCAGAACAGCATCGCCCTGGAACTGGGTAATGACGCCACCGTATTTTTCGATTGGTCGGGCAATTGTAGTGAAGTAGTCGTTCAGCGCATCGATCAGTTCCACCGGTGACAGACGTTCGCTAATTGCTGTGAAACCTTCTATATCGGTAAAGAGAATAGTGGTCATATTGACTTCACCTTTTCCTCTTGTGGCGCCTTCCTCTGAGCTTTTGACTCTCTGGGCAATTTCATTCGGTACAAAACGCGACAGATCTCGCGCATGGCTGCCTTCGATAACCGACTCGATTAGTAAGTTTCGCGCCCTTGTCAATGCCAGCGCGAGAACACCGGTAACCATAATTATCGATATGATTTTATCGAATTCGGCACCGATTAGTATGCTATTGGATGTCATGTATTCGACATAGTCTCTGGTTATCATAGTGTCGGCCGGGTCGATCGATACCACATAGATCACCATGATGATCCAGCCAATGACAGCGCTACTGCCTGTGGCCAGCACAAACCTTGGATCAAAATGTAAAGCGCGGATGCCGATAAAGATAAAAACGTAAAGCAGGGTCGGTACTTTCAGGTAAAACGAGGCGGGTTGTTCGTATTGTAAATGGAAACTCCAGATCAAACCCATCAGTAACACAATGTCGATCACTGCGGACAGGTAGAGCATCCAGTCCTGTAGTTTACGTTTAATTGCCAGCCTGAAGCGTAACAGGCTGAATAGCAGATAAGCTGCTAATACCCAGGGAACCGGTGTAAAATTGACATCGTCGTTAAATGTTTTGGGTGATACCAGATAAAGCAGGCCTAGAATTGATACAATCATTATCTGAATGGAGCTAATCAGAATTTCGCTGCGTTCCTGTTGATCTCGAATAGTCTCTAAAAGCCGGTCGGGCAGACGAATTTTGTGTTGTGGTGAGCCAGAAAGTGACCAGTCAGATACTCTTTCTGATAGTGCCTTGTTATTCATCCGAGAGCCTGTAATCCAGTATCCAGCCACCAGTTTAGCACTGCTGTAAGCCGATTGAGGAGCTTTGATCTGCCATCACGTATTTAAACACGCGCCACGATGGCATATACTGATATGGACGCTAAATGCAGCATACGAAATAAAACAATGAGTTGTCCCGCAAGGGAACGGAGGTTGATGATGATATTGGGAGAATTACTGCGTATTAAGGGCACAAAAACGATACTCAAAGTCAGTGTCAGCGACAGCATCGCGCAGGCTGCGACCATGCTCACCGAGAACAAGATCGGTGCTCTACTGGTGGAAGATGAGAGTGGTAAAATTGTCGGCATACTTTCTGAGCGTGATATTGTAGGCGGTATGGGGGCGCATGGCGCTGATTTGCATGACGTGCGCGCATCCGAGCTAATGACCGCAGATTTAATCCGCTGTAAACCATCTGACACGGTATTACAGGCAATGGCTATGATGACTGATCGACGCTTTCGTCATCTGCCGGTTTTTGACGAAGATGAGCTGGTTGGATTCATTAGCATCGGAGACCTGGTAAAATGTCGGATCGCCGAAGTCCAGCTCGAAGCTGAAGCTATGCGGCAGTACATTGCATCCTGATTTTCGGTTTTGATATCGAGTTACTTTTCCGCCCAGACATAGTAGCCCGAAACCTGTAGTGCGCTATTCGGTTTTCCGAATAGTTTTAATCCGATGCGATCAATCCATCGATTTGCTCGCATGCCGGATCGTTGCTCAATGGTTTTTTGCAGAATTTACTCAGGTCGAGCGCGCTCGAGCAGGACCCAGCTAAGTCAGATGAAATAGTTCAACCTGTACTCATAGGCGATGAATATTTTTTCGACCAACAAGTTATCCGCGGTATTATTACTACTACTGATAATGATGGGTGCCAGCTTTCTGGGTCTGAATGAGCGGTCAAAGGTAAATGAGTCAGAATCACTTCTGGTCGAAGCTGATTCGGTTGTAGACCAATCAATACTGGATGAAGACCAGGGGCCTGAAACCAGATTTCCATCCCCGGTTGTCGATACAGAGTTCAATCAGGCTGGCAATAATCCTGATTTAATCTCACAACATGTTTTACATTCAGGCAGTGTTTCGATATACGGTCGAGTAACAACTGACGACGGCGACCCCATCGTCGATGCGTTGATATCGGAGGAACATCAGTTCACCAGTACACGCACCGATGATAAAGGTTTCTATCAAATTGACATCGATTTACCAAAGTATAAATATCCGGTGGTCAATTTCCTGCGTAGTGGTTATAAAGAGGAAAAATACGCGCTTTCTGCGAGAGAAATTGAAGTATCGAATGGTACAGAAGTGGATATGGTGCTTAGTGAGGATTCTGCGTCGATCTCGCTTTTTGGCTGGATCGGTGACTCCCAGGGTGGCGCCGCAGTCAGTCAGAAAATTGAGTTAAAATCGCGCGGCATGAAAAACCTGGGTAACTATTACTATACGGTTTTCAGCAATAGTTATGGTGAGTTTGAGTTTGAAGGTATCCGGGCAAACACTGATTATCAACTTGAGGTCTATCCGACAGCGAATTACCACCGAGTGGTAGTTTATTCCCTGAAGCTGGGTGACCATAGTGATCACATCAATATTGTTGTTGAGCCAAAGATATTGGTAAATCTGACAGCAAGAATTGTAGACCTCATGCAACAGCCCGTGGCGAACCTTGAGCTGAATATTCAAAGCATTCGTGACAAACAGACGCCGCTAAAAGTGTCTACCGATTCTTCTGGTTTTTTTTCCTTAAGCAGTTTTCCAGCCGGGGAGGTAAAAATCACCACAGAGGTGCCTGATTATTTCAAGATTGTCGGCGCAAGACTGTCGAAAGATGAGTATCAATCCAGAACCTTTGTGATTGACCGAGGGCCCCGCTTTATCTCTGGATGGATTAGCGATGAGTTCGGCAACCCGATTAAAGGTGCTCGCGTCACGCTCGATGGAGACATATCTGGCCAGCATATACATACCTATTCTCTGCGTATCCGAACAACAGATCAAAGTGGAGTTTTCAGTTTTGATGGTGTTGGATCGCTGGACTATATGATTACGGCTTACAGCAAAGGGTACCAGAAAAGGGAAATTGAACTTGTAAGGGATGAGCAAATCCAGGGTATACAGGTGGAATTGCAGCGACTACATATGAAACTCTGATTTTTCAGCCGTTGTAACTGGGTAATGTGTAGATGTCGATACTATCACTCTGACCACGGACTCTGGTTTCATCGAGTTTAACGAGTTTCAGGTTGTCAGTGAGTATCCTGGTATTATCCGAAATCAGTAATCGAGTTCCATATTCCTTATTTAATGCTTCCAGGCGCGATGCAAGATTTACGGCATCGCCATGTACAGTATAATTTAGACGTCCTTCGGCACCGATTGCGCCAGCAAATACAGTACCGCTATTGATCCCGATTCGGATATTCAACTGCTGGCCTGCAAATCGTTGTTGCCTGGTATGATCTATCATTTTGCAGGCGGCATAAATGGCGTTGGTAGCGTGATCGGGGTTACTAATCGGTACATTAAATGTCGCCAGGATAGCATCACCCTGAAACTGTGTGACGACGCCACCGTATTGTTCCAGTTGAGTTACCATATCTGAAAAATAGGCATTTAATACGTCAGCGATCTTGCCTGGCCCGAGAGTTTCGGTGAGCTGTGTAAATGCTTCGATATCGCAGAAAAGAATAGATGCTTCGGTCTGTTTGGGCGTGATATTACCGCCGCCATCGAGTAACGAGCTGGCGACTTCTTCGGGTACGAATCTGCCGAGTGTTTTTCGGATCAGCTCGCGTTCCTTTAAGCCACTAATCATGTTGTTAAAAGCGCTATTGGCGTCGTCAATCTCACGTATTCGGTCGGCTTTAAGCCGCGGTACAGATAGCAAATCCCCTGACTCGACAGCTTTTGCTGCAATAGCTATTGCCTTTACCGGGCGACCGACTAATTGCCCAATGTATACTGAAGCCAGTATTGCGATTAGCAGGGTTAACAGGCCGCCGGCTATTGCTTTTATGAGATTTTTAAGTTCATCTTCGCCGATTAGTGATGTATTTAAATATGCTCCAATAGTCCAGGGAGCCGGGCCGTACTGATTAACATTACGATACAGATAAATATAGAATTTATCTCCCCAGAAAACACCATTGGCCTCAATGTCAGTTAACGCAGCCGAGAAGAAATCGGCGGAATCATCCGGAGTCCAAATTCGACTGAGAATAATATCGTCGAAGGAATCGATTGAAGGCAGGATTCTTTCTTCAGCCCGTGAACTCAGGTTATTCATCAACATCGGGTGACCGAGTACATAATTTTTGTTGTAAAGAATAAATGGTGTCAAACCGGTTCGGGTATGTTTGCGCGAAATAACACTCGACAACTTTGCGATAGTAACTATTTGAGCGAATGCACCGATAAACTCATGCTTAGCGTTATAGATAGGAATATCATGAAGCAGTGTCATTGCACCGACAGGTTGTTCGACCCAGATTGGTGTTCTCCAGGCTGGTTTGTTTTCCGCTTCAACCTGTTGAATCCATTCGACTATTTCTGGCCGACCTGACCAGTCTTCATCAATCATTTTCCGGCTGCCTCGATGCCAGCGACGGCTAAAGCCTGCCTTGGTAACCAGTGCTACGCCCGCAACCTGCTTCACTGCTGCGAGAGTGCCCAGCATATATTCATCGTAAATACTGAGATTTGACAGGTCGCTGATATCCTCTGCCACCCACTGTGCCTGGTCGCGAACTGGTTTCAGTTGATATTCAAGGCTTTGTTCCATGGAATTGATAATGGCTTCGGACTGATCCGCCCACAGTTGCTGGGTACTTTGAGCGGCCCGGTTAAATCCGAGATAAAGTACCGTAGCTACCGACGCGGCCAGCAGCAAACTGGTGCTGAAAACCGTTATAGCAGTGACTGGAATACGAAATTTGTCTGACATGATTATGCGGCGAGGTAATCCCAGCCATTATGATGATCTTCATTTCAGTAGAAACTAGTAAGACCATGATATCAAATACTCCAGCACCAATACTATGCCGATCAGCGACAACAGGCCCGATAGCGGGAAGCCGTCAAGCATATGAAACAGCTTGATTTCCTGTGCGACCGAAGCCACGAGAAAAACTCTGCGGCGCCCTGTTGGAACATTAAGGTGATTAAAACAAAAGCTATGATTGACAATCCGGATATTAAAAACACCGGATTGTGTATATCAAGGCCGAATGGTGTGACGTTGTCCTAGCCGATTTTGTAATCGGTCAGACTACTTTCTTCGCTCATGGAGCCTCCTGTTATTTTGGTTATATTATTATACGATTTTTATCGTGGGCGTATTCGAACAAAGCTGGTGCTGATTAAATATCGCGACTACGACCTTGAGGAATGTTGTCGCGACCAATAGACATGATTTGGTTAACATCAGAAATTAATTTTTCCTGATGTTAAAAATAGTAAATTCCCAATTCAGTTTTGTGACCAGTACTCGGTTGCAATACCATCAGCCAGATCATTCAGGTTTTCTGTGCTGTTGAAAAATTCATTGGCCTTCATGTTCTCTGGTACTTCCAGCGGGATGGGTCGGTAGGCGGTAGTTAGTTCTCTGGGGCCGATTTTCATGCTTGCTGCCAGTTACCCTGCGGGATTTCAGCATAGCGCATATGCCTGCGAATTCGTCTTCAATATTTTTTAGTCGGGTATTGGTTAAATGTATTAATTCGGATAGTTCATGTATGAATGATGACACCGTAAGTTCCTCAATATTTCTAATAAGTGGACCTGGTCTGGTAAGTGTTTTCTGGCTGAAGAGTGCCGTTTGTTACCGTTAGGAATTAAATAATGATCGGTTATTCACGGCCCGACTGGATCAACGACAAATAAAGGCTGCATTTGATAGAAGGTGGCGCTAGCCTAAGTGAGAATTGCAAGAAGCATCTGGGCCAACGGTCAGTGGGTTCGAGGGATCAGGCTTCTTTCGTCAGGTAATCCAGCGCGGCGTTAATTCCGCCCTTGTTAAACGGTATACCCGCCGCCGCCAGACCCATCTCGACTCCAGCCAGAGTACCAGCCAGCATCAGGTCATTAAAATCACCTAAATGGCCGATACGAAAAACCCGTCCCTGAACTTTGGACAGGCCAGTACCAAGTGACATATTGAATCGCTCAAGAATTACATTACGCAGCTGGTCGGCATCGTGACCTTGCGGGACCATAATTGCTGTTAACGCAGCACTGTACTCTTCAGGAACAAGGCAGAGAATTTCGAGACCCCAGGCACGCACTGCTCTTCGTGTTGCTTCACCGTGGCGCCGGTGCCTGGCGAACACATTATTGAGACCCTCTTCCTCCAGCAACATCTCTAGCGATTCTCGCAGGGCGTAAAGTAGATTAGTCGCCGGAGTGTAAGGAAAATATCCCGCCTTATTAGCCGCAATCATCGGTTGCCAGTTCCAGAAAGAAGATGGCAGGTTCGACGACCTCGAAGCCTTCAGAGCTTTAGTACTGATCGCGTTAAAACTGAGTCCAGGTGGCAACATCAATCCTTTCTGTGAACCGCCAACCGTGACATCAACGCCCCACTCGTCGTGACGATAGTCGATCGATCCAAGTGATGAAATGACATCGACCATGAACAGAGCAGGATGTCCAGCGTTGGTGATAGCTTGCCTGATTTCACTGATTCGGCTCGTGACGCCGGTAGAAGTTTCATTATGAACAACCATCACAGCCTTGATAACATGGGATTTGTCTGCAGATAATCGAGCTTCGACAAGAGCAGGGTCGACGCCTCGACGCCAGTCACCTTCGACAAATTCCACCTCGAGACCAAGATCATTTGCAATGCCTTGCCAAAGGGTTGCGAAATGACCAGTCTCGAACATCAATACTTTATCACCAGTTGACAAAGTATTAGCCAGGGCGGCTTCCCAGGCGCCAGTGCCCGAGGCGGGGTAAATAACCACATCAGCACTGGTCTTGAAAACCTGTTTTAGTCCTTTCAAAATTTCAAGTGTGAGTTGCGCAAATTCCGAACTGCGGTGATCTATAGTCGGCATGTCCATTGCGCGCAGAACCCGATCAGGTACATTGGTTGGCCCGGGAATTTGGAGAAAATGGCGCCCTGTTGGTATTGGCATGAAACGCTCCACTTTAATTATTTGTGATATTTTTTTCTATGGGCGACAATCCTGCCTTAACCTCACGAGTTGCGCAACCCAGACTAAAATTCAGGCAAAGTCGGGAACTTAGTGGTTCACTATGGTTTAAGTTGTCTGCTTTGATCCAGGAGCATTCTGGTTAGAAAAACGATGAATAGTCAAAAATCCACTCCCTGTTCAATGCGTATTGGTGATAGCATTTTTGCTGCCCGACTGCGAAGCGAGATTGAGGGCGAGGTTTTGTTTGATGCCTTTAGTCGCGGTCGCTACAGTACCGATGCCTCGATTTACCAGATAGAACCGATAGGCATTGTGATACCGCGCAATGAGCAGGATATAGTGCGAGCCATTCAAATTGCCGGTGACGAGGGCATAGCCGTATTGCCTCGTGGTGGGGGTACTTCCCAGATCGGACAGACCGTTGGCACGGCGCTTGTTATCGATACCACCAAATACATGAACCAGGTGTTGGAATTCGATGCCGAAACGCAAATCATAAGTGTTCAACCCGGTCTCGTACTCGATCAACTTAACCGGCAATTAAAACCCCGAGGACTATTCTTTCCGGTCGATGTCTCAACCGGTAATCGGGCAACCCTCGGCGGTATGGCTGGCAACAACAGTTGCGGCGCACGCTCTATTCGTTACGGCAACATGGTGCACAATGTCCAGGCTATCGATGCCATATTGGCTGATAGCAGCGCTGCGCACTTTTCCGATCTAATGCGCACCACCCGGGATGGTTCTTGCTTCGAGCTGGTGCGCAAGATCAGCGAGTTGGGTCAACGTGAGGCGCAAGAGATCGCGCATCACTTTCCCCAACTATTACGACGCGTCGGCGGTTATAACATTAATGAAATTGCCGATACCGAATCATCCAACTTTGCGCGCTTGCTGGTGGGTTCAGAAGGTACGCTGGCATTTTTTACTCGCCTGCAGCTGGGGTTACAAACTATTCCTCAGCAGAAGGTGCTGGGCGTATGTCATTTCCCAGGTTTTCATCAGGCAATGGATTCGGCGCAGCATATCGTCAAGCTTGACCCCAGTGCGGTCGAACTGGTCGACCGTACGATGATCGATTTATCACGCGAAATCCCGATGTTCCGAGCGACCGTGGAAGGTTTCGTTCGGGGTGAGCCGGAAGCGTTGTTGCTGGTGGAATTCGCTGGCGAAGATCGAAGGCAGCAAATGGATAAATTGAATCAGCTCATCGAATTAATGGCTGACCTCGGTTTGCCAGGTGCGGTGGTCGAAGTGCTAGATGCCGAGTTCCAAACGGCAGTATGGAATGTGCGAAAGGCCGGACTCAACATCATGATGTCGATGAAGGGTGATGGTAAGCCAGTATCATTTGTCGAAGACTGCGCGGTACGCCTGGAAGATCTTGCCGAATACACAGATCGTTTGACGGAGGTGTTTGAGAGGCATGGCACCACGGGTACCTGGTACGCGCATGCCTCGGTTGGTTGCCTGCATGTACGCCCAATCCTTAATATGAAAGAGCATAGCGGGGCGACCAAAATGCGCGCCATTATGGAAGAAGCCCTTCAATTAGTTGAAGAGTATAAGGGCTCACATTCGGGTGAACACGGAGATGGTATCGCTAGATCAGAATTTCACGAACGTATGTTCGGTTCGCGCATGGCAGGTGCTTTTGAAGAAGTCAAACAGGCCTTCGATCCGGAAGGTCTGTTCAATCCGGGTAAAATTGTAAATGCTTATCGCATGGACGATCGGTCGTTATTTCGTTATGGCCCAGATTACCAGGTGACGCCGATAGAAACGGCTTTGGACTGGTCGGAGTGGGGCGGGTTTGGCGCTGCCGTCGAAATGTGCAATAACAATGGCGCCTGTCGCAAGGCAGAAGAGGGGGTAATGTGTCCCTCCTTTCGGGTCACTCGGGATGAGCAACATTTGACGCGCGGACGGGCTAATACCTTACGCCTCGCCATCAGTGGCCAACTGGGTGCCGAAGCGCTGATATCTCATGCAATGTACGAAACTATGGATTTATGTGTCGCCTGTAAGGGCTGTAAGCGTGAATGCCCTACCGGTGTCGACATGGCAAAGATGAAAGTTGAATTCCTGCACCATTATCGCAAGCATCATCGCTTACCGCTGAAAGACCGGTTAATCGCCTGGTTACCTCGCTACGCCCCCGTAGTCTCGCACATGAGTTTTATCATGAATCTACGCGATAGAATTCCTGGCCTGGCCTGGAGCAGCGAAAAATTGCTTGGTCTGAGCGCAGAACGTAGTTTGCCGTTATGGCGTTCAGACTATTTTGACGAGAAGCGGGAGCGGGTAGATTCTCAGGAGTCGGGAAATGGCGAAGTAGTATTGTTGGTTGATACTTTTGAACGCTATTTTGAACCTGAAATTGCGCGAGCTGCTCTCAAGGTGCTTAGTGCCGCAGGCTACCAGGTGCAACTGCTACGCCCCCTCGACGGTGGACACCCTCTGTGTAGTGGACGTACTTTTCTTGCAGTTGGCATGGTGGATGAAGCGCGGGTTGAGGCTCAACGCGTGCTCAAAGCTGTGAAGCCTTATGTTGAACGGGGCGTACCCATCATTGGTCTCGAGCCATCTTGCCTGTTGACTCTACGCGATGAATTTAAAAGCATGATACCGGGTGCAGAAACCGACGCGCTATGCGAGAGTGCCCTGTTACTGGAAGAGTTTCTGATGCAGCAGCACAAGACAGGAAATCTCCAGCTGAAATTGAAACCCATATCTGCAAGGCGGGCAATCGTACACGGGCATTGCCATCAAAAATCCTTCGCTACCATGTCTGCAATGCAGCGGGTATTAGCGTTAATTCCGGACCTGGAGGTTGAAGTAATTGATTCTGGTTGTTGCGGTATGGCCGGCGCCTTTGGTTATGAGGCGAGTCATTTCGAGGTCTCGATGAAAATGGCGGAACTGAGTCTGCTACCTGCCGTGCGTGCAGCGGACCATGACACATTGCTAATCGCCAATGGCACCAGTTGCCGGCACCAGATTTATGACGGCGCGCAACGCCAGAGCCTGCATCTTGCCTGCGTGCTGCAGTCTGCTCTTGGGGATAACTGAATTCCCAGTAGCGCGCTTTGTTCGAAAGACTTTGCCTGTTCCCAGAGCAAACCCTTTTCTTTTGCCTGTTACTGGATAATAGAGCTATCACGTAAGACTTCTTGATCAGGTTCGAAACCAAGCCCTGCCACGTCGGGTATCTGTACCCGGTTGCCGAGGGGGCCAGGTGTTCCTTTGAAAAGCAGTTTGCCTAGTTCCCACATCTCGACATGAAACTCGGTAAGCCAACCGTTCATCAATCCGGCCATGGTGTGCATATTGAAAATCGGCCAACCGCCGCCATTGGCAATTCGCAGGTTATAAGCCTGTGCCAGGTGCGCGGCTTTACGTACCTCGGTATAGCCGCCGACATAACAACAATTGGGTTGCAGAATGTCGACAGCCTGATGTTCGACCAGTTCCCGCAGGCGCCAACGATGGCCCTCCATTTGTCCCGCTGAGATCGGAATATTAGTATGCCTGCGCAGATCGGCGAGCGCGCGAGCATCGTTCTGGTATAACGGTTCCTCGAACCAGGTCAGATAGCAATCTTCGACTGCCCGGCATAGCTGCCTGGCCTGGTCGGGCGAAAACATGTAATTGGCGTCCAGCATCAAATCGATATCATCACCGATCGCATCGCGTACCAGGTGAACACGTTTGGCGTCTTCGCGCCAGCCACCCTTGTCCACTGCTACTACCATTTTTAGTGCCTTGTGACCATCGGCGACCCAGTTCTTGGCGCTTTCTACCAGCTGATCGCGATCGTATTCAGGAAAACCAAAGGTTATATAAGTTTCGGCCCAGTCGCTATGCCCCCCCATCAACTGTGCGATAGATTGACTGGATTTCTTGCCCTGGATGTCCCACAGTGCAATATCAAGGGCCGAGAGTGCGTGCGATACAACTCCACTCAGACATCTAGGATTTAACTTCCACCAGATTATGTCGTGAATGGCCTCGATGTCGCGAGGGTCCATGCCCTTGACGATAGCCAGAATGTCATTTTCGAGTACCGTGGATATTGCAAATGGCAGAAAATGACCAGTCATCCCCCAACCCAGGATTCCTTCGTCGGTTTCAACCTCGCAAAATACGATTTTGCGATCTTTGAGCGGCTTGTTTAGCAGCGGCAGGGTGATATTGAACCGATGCACGCTCGCTTTAATATTGGTGATTTTCATTGTTCATTTTCTCTTTTGCCGGCATTAACAGGATTGGACTTCGACTCGGAATTTCCGTAATTGTGCTATTTCAACTGGCCGGAAACAAAGACGAAATGACTGATTGAAGATGTTGGCGCATACCGGATTCGGACAGATTGGTATCTCTGTTTTCGATGGCATCCAGAATGGCATCATGTTCGTTAAAACTGTGGTGATCTTTCGGAGGATGATCAGTCCTCTGACGTAGCCTGCCCCAGACTACTGTCCGGCGTAGTGCATTGAGCTGCTCAAACATGGCGACTAATGGCGTGTTCTGAGTTGCTTCGGCAATCAGGCGATGAAATTGGTTATCGAGTGCTTCGTACTCGCGCCAGGTATTAGCCTTGCGCGTTTTGCTTGCAATTTTACGTAGTTCTTCCAGGTCTTCGGCAGTCGCGTGCAACGCCGCTTCGCGCGCCAATAGCGGCTCCAACACAGCCCGGGCGTGCATGACTTCACGCGGTGTGGTCTTTTTAGCTATTGCTGAAATCGATGGAAACTCTCCTGCTCCGGGTCCGTCTCCGACAAAGGTTCCGCGCCCGACGTGTCGCCAAATAGAGCCTTCCGATTCTAGTATTGTGAAGGCCCTACGGAGCTCGGCCCTTGAAACGCCAAGATCCAGGCACAATTTGCGTTCCGGCGGCAAACGGTCGTTACGGGCAAACTCACCCTGCGCAATATAGGCGCGCAACTGCACCAGTGCACCGGTGATGTTTTCACTATTCATGACGTCTCCTGATCAGCGTCGTTGTGCGTTTCAAACGGCAGAACTACGGGTTAAATAATTTTTATATTCTAACAATGGTTAACCCAATATTGCAATTGATTTTCCATTGGTCTGCTTGCTTTATTCGAATTATGACCATAGATGCTTGTATAGTCCATAAAATTGGAATAGCATGTAACCAATAATATTAATGATGCATGGTAATTTGAATTGGTTTGGAATTGGTTAAACCAATCTATCCGGGTTGTCAAAGGAGCCACTGCCGGGTGTTGGTCATGTAATGGAATCGCCAGATTTCTGAACGTTGGTGACTAATCAGGCCTGAAACAGGGGAAATGGGGCAATTCATAAGACATTGTTCGAGAGCCAGATTGATCGGAGATTGCCGATTAAAATTTATCGTTCAAATGTAGCTAAATTGACATTTGAGCGTAAATAATCCGTGAAGGATAAATTGTAACTTATAGTGAGGAGATAATAATGCGACTATCATTTTTTAAGAAAATAGGGACCGCTGTCACCTTGGCAACGGTTTTAAGTTTATCGGGCCTTTCGGCTGTTGCTCAGGATAAAGGATCTATGCGAGTTGCCTTTGGCGATGTGCCGGGTGGCGAAATGGTTAACTTTATGATCGCTGTAGCCCGTGCGGCCGAGCGTGGTGTTAAGGTTGATGTGTCTTACCTGCAGTCTGAAGATCTAGCTGCACAGGCGATTGTCAGCGGTCAGGCCGATATTGGCGTCGGCACGCCTTATGCGCTGATCCAAAAGGTCAAAGCACCGATTCGTATGTTTTATCAACTAGCGATGCTTCGGTTCTATCCCGTAGTGAACGGCGAAAAATACCAAGCCTGGAAAGACCTCGATGGTTCGGATGTGGCAGTACACGGCCGCGGCTCCGGCACTGAAGCGATCATGAAGTTAATGGCCAAGGATAATGGCGTCAAGTATAAATCGGTCAGTTATGTGCCGGGTTCAGGTGTGCGCGCTGGTGCCTTGCTTCAGGGTCGAATTGACGTGTCCATCGTCGATTATGAGCGATCAAGATTACTCGAGCGTGAAGCACCCGGCAAGTTTGTATTCCTGCCCTTGCCCGAAATCAAGGCTACTGACGAAGCTCTTTATGCCAATAGTGAGTGGTTAGAAACTGAGAAAGAAGCCGTTTCGATTCTGGTCGAAGAGTTGATTAAAACCTGGCGTGAAATCAATGCGGACCCGAGTAAAGTCGTTAGCTTGCGGAACAAGTACAACGTTCTTCCCAATATCGAAAAAGTCGAAGTTGATGAACTCGAAGAAAGCTTTGCACAAGGCGTTTCTATCGACCTGTACCCTGCCAATGGCGGCAGCGCTGATTCTGTGAAACAGGATTTCGAATTCTTCACAGCTTCGGGTTCGATGCAAGGTGATCCGGCCAAGTTGAAAGTTGAAGACTTCTGGTACCTGGGACCGGTTAATACAGCTGCAAAAAAACTGGGTATGATGTAGTTCCGGCAATTCCACTAGCAACTTCCGCGTTCGCCGCATGGGAACATTCGGTGGGCGCGGATATTCAGTTCTATTTCTTAATTTCAACGAGCGTAAAAATGTCTTCTGATAGATCTACCGGTCGGGCTCCTGTTGCAAAGAGTGAGAATATTCTCGGTATTTACTACTTAACCTTTTATCGAATTTTATCTGTTGCCGCGGTCTTCGCATTATGGGAAGTTGGCGGACGAGTCCCGATCAGCCCTGCTTTTCCTACCTTTAGCGCGACGATGTCCGCACTTTTTGAAATGATTTTTGATGGGCGCATGTTCGCTGCCCTGTTTGAAACGCTTAAACCGCTGGCTATGGGCGTTATCATCTCTGCCGTGTTTGGTGTATTTCTTGGGGTAGGCATGGGATTAAACCGGGTTTTCCAGTGGTTTTGGGAACCGATCTGGGTCGTGCTGCAAGCGTCGCCCGTGGCCGCGCTGATCCCGCTGATTACCTATGCCTACGGTATCGGGATAACCGCCAAAACAGTAGCTGTGATCATGCTGGCTGCGCCGATTATTGTATTGAACAGCTATAAGGCTGTGCGTCATGCAAGTCCCAGCCTGATCCAGATGTGTCGATCTTTTCAGGGTTCGCGATTACAGGAAATCGCTATCGTTATAATACCGAACGCCGCGCCTGTCATATTTGCGGGATTGCGTCTCGGCGTCGCCGCTGGTTTTATCGGTGTCATTCTCGCCGAGCTGTTGATTACCCCGACCGGTATCGGGGACCTGATCACCTACCACCGCTCCGTTGCCGAATACAATTACATGTATGCTGCGGTCTTCACGGTCATCCTGTTCTCATCCGTCATGGTTGGGTTGTTAGAAACTGCGGAAATAAAATATTTCCGCCCCGAAAAGAAAAAGGGTATGTAGATAATGTCTAGCGCTACCGCAACAAACTCTCTGCAGGAAGCAGCACCCGGTGATCAGGATAACATCGCCGAAGTCCGAGATTTGACCAAATTTTATGGCGAAGACATCCATGCGTTAGATTCGATAGACCTTGGCTTCCCCAGGGGACAAATGACGACATTGTTGGGGCCTAGTGGTTGCGGCAAAACCACTTTGTTGAAAATCATCGCGGGCCTGCTGGATGCAACCAGCGGTCAGGTTTTGATCAATGGCAAAGAGGTCACCGGCCCCGGTCCCGAACGAGCCTTTGTGTTCCAGGATTTTGCCCTTTTGCCCTGGGCTACCGTGCTACGCAACGTCGCCTTTGGTTTAGAACTCAAAGGCACCCCGAAACCAGAACGCGAGGAAAAAGCCCGTCACTACATTAATGAAGTCGGTCTAACCGGGTTCGAGAATAAATATCCGCACGAGTTGTCTGGTGGCATGCGCCAACGGGTGGGCCTGGCTCGAGCGCTGGTGGTCAACGCAGACGTTCTGTTGATGGATGAACCCTTTTCGGCCGTCGATGAGCAAAACCGACGCAAATTCCAGGAAGACTTGCTGAATTTACTTGCTCACGAGGATAAATCCGTAATCTTCGTTACTCACTCGATCGAAGAAGCGGTCTATGTTTCAGATCAAATAGTACTGTTGTCCCCGCGCCCGGGTCGCATTCACTCGATCATTCGGCCTGAGATCAGCCACGAAGCTGAGCCTGACGCTATCCGTCGCGATAAGAAATACCTGGACACGATCGAACAGATCTGGTCTGAACTACGCAAGTACCTGGATTGAGGAGCTCATTATGCTCGAATATATAAAGCGTATTCCACCGGTTTTCTCGCTCCTGATCTGGATAGGCCTGTGGGAAATCTCAGGCCAGTTGGAGTTAGCCTTCATCCTGCCGCCGTTTTCCGATGTAGTTGATCAATTGTTTATCCTCCTTGCACGTCCAGACTTCCAGGCAGCAGCATGGATGACTTTTAAGGCTTTTGTAATAGGCATGTCGATATGTATCGTTCTCGGTATCACGTTTGGATTTATGATGGGAACTTCCAAGGTCGCAAATAATGTACTGGGCATGTGGGTCAATATATTCGCCAGCGCTCCCTTATCTTCGCTGGTGCCGGTTTTGATGCTGTTATTCGGTCTTGGACAGACGACTATCATTGTGACAGTGGTCCTGTTTTCGACCTGGATCATAGCACTTGATACCTATGCAGGGGTGTATCACATCTCGCCCTCACTCAAAGAAATGGGGCGATCTTTTCAAGCGAGTCGCTGGCAGCTTTTGAGCAAGGTGCTTTTCTGGGCCGCATTGCCAGAAATTCTCGCCGGTTGCCGTTTGGGGCTTATCCGCGCGGTCAAAGGTATTGTAATTGGTCAACTGCTGGTTTCTATCGTGGCATTGGGACGGTTCTTCCGCACTTTCTCTGACAACTTCCAGTTTGAAGAGTTTTGGGCGCTCACTATCATTCTGTTCATATTTGCGCTGGGATTTTCGTCGATACTGGGTTGGTGTGAACAGAAGGTGGAATTCTATGCCAAAACACGAATCTGACCTGGCTTGATTTTAGTTACTAACCCATTAGGAGATTTACCATGAATTTTGTATTACCCGCGCCACCTACTGCTTCGGTTGAAGTCACCGGCACCAATGCCAGGTTCCCGGTTCGGCGCATATATTGTATCGGTCGAAATTATCTTGCGCATAGAGTGGAGATGGGACACGACGATCGCACACCACCTTTTTACTTCTCCAAACCGGCGGATGCCCTGGTTGAGTCAGGCGGTGAATTCCCCTATCCAGCGGATACGGGGTCGGTACATTTCGAAATCGAACTGGTAGTAGCGATTTCCAGGGGAGGCTCCAATATTTCCACCGATAATGCGCTTGACCACGTCTACGGTTACGGTGTCGGCATCGATATGACACGACGTGATTTACAAAGCAAGGCTAAAAAGGCAGGCAAACCCTGGGAAGCCGCGAAGGGTTTCGACCATGCAGCGCCAATTTCTGCGATTCGTCCGGTTAGCGAAATAGGGCATCCTGATACGGGCCGAATCTGGCTGGCTGTGAATGGTGAGATTCGTCAGGACAGCGACCTGAATTTGCAAATCTGGAATGTTCAGGAAGGCATCTATCATCTGTCTAAGCTTTTCGAACTAGCACCCGGCGATCTCATTTATACTGGAACCCCCGAAGGCGTCGGCCCACTTCATCCAGGCGAAGTAATTACCGGTGGCATCGATGGTATCGGCGAGTTAGAGATTAAGGTAGTGTAGAATTTCCAGCTAAATGGCTAATTCTTGCGTATTGCAAACTGCCTCTCAGCTAGTGTTTCCGAGAAGAACAGGGTTAACCGGTCAGAATGAAAACGCTCGATCAAACAGAAATTTCCGGGGTAGAATATTGCGCCCCGCCGGACCGGAATTTGCGAGCGCCCGCGGTTCCTATGGGAGCACTGTCATGCGATTGTCACGCCCATATCTGTGGACCTGAATCCCGCTACGCCTATTCAGAAGATCGCATCTACACGCCCCCGGATGCTCTGCTGCCCGATTACCTGAAGCAGCTTGAGATTTTAGACGTAGCGCGCTCGATATTAGTCCAGCCCAGTATTTACGGGTCCGATAACACCGTCATGCTCGGGGCTATGCGGGAAATGAGCAGCGCAGGCATCGCCTGTCGGGGCGTAGCTGTGGTCGAGGATAGTGTCAGCGACACCGACCTCCTAAATTTGCACCAGGCGGGCGTTCGCGGATTACGTTTCAATCTGGTCGATGTAGCCGACACTTCCAGTAATGCTTCGCTGCAACAGATCTTGCCACTGTGTGAACGTATCGCCCGGTTAGGATGGCATACCGAATTCCTGCTCCACGCCGATGACTACCCTGATTTCGAGGCAAGCTTCAAAGATTTCCCGACCGATATCGTGATCGGGCACACTGGATACCTTCGCCTCGGCCAGACTTCCGACAACGCCGGCTTTCAGGGAATGTTGCAGCTTGCGGCCGCTGGCAAATGCTGGGTCAAGTTGACCGCACCCTATCGGATATCAGCCTCGGGCGAGCTGCCGTATGTCGAGGCCGGCGAGTATGCCCGTGCCGTGGTCGATGCCGCCCCGGCGCGCGTGGTCTGGGGAAGCGACTGGCCACATGTCAAAATATCGACCCCCATGCCCAACGACGCCGATCTATGTGATCTATTCCTGGACTGGGTTGCAGATGCGCAAACCCGACGGCAAATTCTGGTCGATAACCCGGCCACCCTCTATAAATTTGGATGAAAGGTAACCCTCATGCTCTTTTCGATATTAATCTTTGACGAACCTGACACCGCAGCCCTGCGTGACGAATACCGTGCAAGCCACCTCAACTACCTGAAGACGTTTGATGATCAAACTATCTTCGCCGGCCCCTTCACCAGCGATGACGAAAGCGCCGATCTCGGCAGCCTGCGGCTGATCGAGTTTCCCGATCGACCGGCTGCTGAACAACATGTTCTTGACGAGCCTTACGTTCTAGGCGGTGTGCAGAAACAATGGAGCATTAACCGCTGGCGGGCATCGGTTCCCTATACCTGGCGTGATTGCCCGCGTACCGAGGGCAATATCCAGGTGTTATTCCACGGCCTCGACGTGCCGGATAGTATCGATATCCGCAATGCCAACCGAGATGATTACGAAAGCTACTTTGAAGATCACCAAAACTCGGTTATGTGTCGTGGACCGATGTTAAGCGATGACGATGATTTAGCCATCGGTGATGTTGTTTTACTCGACGTGCCGGATATGGCAACAGCTCGGGCGACGATAGCTAATGACCCCTTTCACAAGGCCGGCTGCTACCAGGAAATTACGCTTCATCGGTGGCGGTTTGGGCGCGTTTTTGACCGCCTTAAGGTAAAGCCCTGAGTACGGTCTGCGCCCAGCTAATTCTGCGCATCTCAGAAAATACCATCTCGGCATACGTATTTCGCAACAGGGTGCGTCGCACTGGTCGCCCCAGTGGGTCGAGAATTAATTGCGAGGTGTTATATATGATTGAGGCATCAAACACATTGGAATGGACCGGTAAGCGGTAGTGATTCTCTGGGGCCAGTTTTCATTGCTTGCTGCTAGTTTCCCTGCGGATTTTCAGCATAGCGCAAATAACGACGCATTCGTCTTCAAAAGTTTTTTTTTGGCATTGGTGAAATGTATCGCTCAAAAAACTCCGCTAAAAAAAGCAGGGGCCTGGTGCTTGTGAAATACTCATAACGAAAGCTCATACACTATAGCGAGTAAGTCATATATGATTCTTACTTTAGAGCAAAAAATACAGAGCCTTCAATATGTCCATGAATCAAAGGCGTTTGCTACCATCAACCAGTATGCTCTCGGCGTTTGAGTCGGCGGCTAGATTGGGAAGTTTTTCGAGGGCGGCAATAGAGCTCAATCTGACTCAAGGCGCTATTAGTCGCCAGATTCGGGCACTTGAAGAACAACTGGGAGTCAGTTTATTTGACCGTACACCACAGCATGTCATGCTTACAGAGGTGGGGGATCAATACGCTATTGAGGTGTCGGCCGCACTGAACGTGATCAGAACAGCGACTCTTAACGCGATTACTAATACCAGTGGTGGTGAGTTGAAAATTGCAATTTTACCGACATTTGGTAGCAGGTGGCTGATTCCCCGGCTGTCCAGTTTCCTCGAAAATAACCCGGATATCGATGTTAGTTTTATTAATCGTTTTGTTTCTTTCGATTTCAATCATGAGCAACTGGATGCTGCTATTCATTACGGGCAGGCAGACTGGCCTAATGCCGATTGTATCTTCCTGATGAATGAAACCGTCGTTCCTGTTTTTTCACCCACTTTCCAGCAGAAATACAACATTTCATGCCTTGAGGATTTTAGTAAAGTTCCCCTGCTCCATCTGTCAACACGGCATGATCAGTGGGGAAAATGGTTTCAGTTGAACGGCATTGAGCATGAGGTTTCTCATGGTATTATTTTCGAACAGTTCTCTTTTGTCTCCCAGGCTGCGATCACCGGGCTCGGGGTTGCTCTCATGCCCAGGTTATTTGTGGAAAACGAATTGAAATCCGGGGCGCTTATCGGCTTTGATCAGGGTGCATCCAGAAGTTCGTCTGCTTATTACCTCGTAATCCCCAAAAACCGCTCGAGTTATGCTCCCCTTATTGCTTTTAGAAAATGGATTGTTGAAAAGGCCGAAAGTCATTACATTTCGTAATGCCTGAATGAAAATTAATCGTTTGTTATCTAATCCGACTCCCCGGATCATAGCACTCCAGTGCGCAGAGGTTACGGTGCCGTTAAATAAGCATGTGAGGGTTATGCAATGTTGGATCAGGTTGGTTTCAAAAAAATTGATATCGAGAAAATAATTAGCGAAGGCGGCTACCCGCAACAGGCTCAGGAAATTGTTCTGCAGGAAGGCTTACTTCCCTCGGGGCTGGTTAATCGCTTACATAGCCTGTATCCACACTACTCGGTTCTGGCGCGGACGGAAAAACCAATGTTTGTCGACCAGAACAGTTACAC
>JAAEOZ010000133.1 GCA_024222685.1 Gammaproteobacteria bacterium
CCATTACAGATTGATTTAAATCCAGATAACCTCGATCTGAGCCACTCGGGTGACGTCAAAGTAGTAGAATCCGACCACCCATTTCATTTCATCTACGATGGCGTTTTCTGCTTTCAATTATTCGGTGACGGCAATTGCGGATCGGTACTGGATGATACCTCAACAACCAGTCTGGTGGATCAAAGTTTCAGCAGTCAATACACCGAGCAGATTTCAATATCAGAAAACTCTTCTAATGACCATGTACAAATTGTTCGCAGTGGTGCCGAACTAAGCGATGGTAAAGCTGAAAAAATCGTACTCAGTGGAAGCGAGCTGGTCACTCAGGAAGTCAGCCTGATAAAACTCGACACCCGATCACAGAAAAGATTCGATGCTCTCAATGTAACCAATGTTAGCACCACCATATCAGCAAATAGTGTAAATATTCAGGCCATGCGCCAGGGATCGATCCCTGTCTTGCCAACCGCTTCACTCAGATTAAATCAAAGCAACCGTTTTATTCAGACTCGATAACCGAATTCGCATTAATATCAGGAGAGAAGCATGAAAACCATTCGATATTTAAAAGCATTACTGGTCACTTGCACACATTTGAGTTTGTTGCTGTTTAGCACTACCGGCCTCGCATACCAGGTTCTCGACGAGCAACAACTGGACAACGTCGTGGCAGGCAGCCAGCTAGAAAACGGCGATAGTATTGCCACCAGCATTCCATTTCATTATCAGGGCCGACACGGACGGGTAGAAGGAGAGGCCATTATCAAATCGGTTAACAACACAGCTGGCAGTCTGATAATTCGCGATGGCGCACAAAGCCATCTCAATTCATTGATCAATATCAATGCAGTCAATGCACCTGTCGAGGTATTGTTAAACCTGAACGTTATTATTGAATCCAGAATCGGTTCGATAAAGCAGAACAACATACATCCAGATCTCAGGTGGTAAACAGCTTACTAACCAATTCAGCCAAATTTCTGCTACTCATCTCACTGGGCCATACCGCTCTCGCCGATAGTAGCTTTGCGATCAATACCCGCTACATCCGACTGAACACCACGATCACCCCATACTCTGAACTACGACAACACAATCTAATTCGCCAGGGCTGGGACACAAGCTGTGGCGCTGCAGCCATGGCAACACTGATGACGTTTCACCATCTAAAACCCGTATCCGAAGCTGCAATTGCTCTAACGCTATTAAGAAACACCGATCCAGATCGGGTTCGTGCACGCGGTGGGTTCTCGCTACTCGACCTCAAACGGTATACTCAGGCAGTCGGATACAGAGGTAGCGGTTTTGGCGGCATGACCCTGGATGATCTGGAAAATTTTGCAATTCCAGCGATATTGCCGATTCGAATTCGTAACTTTGACCATTTTGTTGTTTACCGAAAACGTATTGGAAACCGGGTATTAATCGGGGATCCGGCTTTTGGAAATTTGACCCTGAAGGTCGCTGAATTCGAAAACATGTGGCAAAGCAAAGTGGCTTTTTATGTTCTAACGCAACAGGAGGCAACACAGCTGGCACAATCAAAGCGAGCAATAAATTTAAGTCCTATGTCGCCGCTACGCGAGGAACTGGCAATTCCGAATCAGGATTACAGTAATCATATAATCCACAGGTTACCCATTATCCCGCTAACTCGTAGCATCCAGAAATTCACCCCTGAATGAGCACCCGGCCTAAAACACCAGTGTTTTCTGCTCGAAAACTTTCTATTGTCCTTTTCATTTTATCGATGTTAATCACGCCGGTCGGTGCCCAGCAAGCTGAACAACTGGTTCGCGAAAAGTCATCACAGGAGAATTCTACTCTGCAAGAGAGAATACAGGCCGAAAGAGTCGAAAATGCCCGCCTGATCGAATCTGCATTTGAACAAAAACTAATTGATGCCGGTGGTTTACTGATGCGCCCCGGTATATTTAGCTACGAACCCAGCTTTTCCTACGCCAACTCATCAGTTGATCGTATTATCGTCGATGGTTTCACCGTCGAACCGGTGGTAATTGTTGGCGATATAATATCCGAAAAGCTGAGGCGTGAAGTACTAACCCTGACCAATACATTTCGAGTCGGACTGCCGAAGGATTTTCAATTCGAACTAATAATTCCGTACGGCTATGAAGATCAGGGTACGACCACCGCTACTGGAGAACATAATGACATCCGGTCTTCCGGGCTCGGGGATATATCACTGTCGATCAGCCATCAGTTGATCAAGTCCAGTAATAGCTGGCCTGATACTTTGATAAACCTGGGTTTGAAAAGTAAAACCGGCAAAGATCCTTATCGACTGACTGATAGTGAAGAACTCGCTCTCGGCACTGGATTTGCTACAGCAAGTCTTTCCCTGACCAGCATAAGTGTTTCCGATCCCCTGGCTTTTTACTACGGTTTTGCGATTAGTAAAACGCCACGAGATAAAAAATCAATTGGTTATATAAAACCCGGTGACAGTTTGCGCATCCACCTGGGCAGCTCGCTAGCAATTAATCTGGATACCTCGATGAGCTTCGGTTTCCAGATAAGCTACACTGATCAAACCGAGTTCGAAGGTAAAAAAATTCCCGGTTCAGATTACACGACGGCAACTTTATCCATAGGTATGTCGCGCAAGTTCAGCGACACCAGCTCTCTCGAATTCGATGTCGGCATAGGCCTGACTGAGGATGCCCCGGATTTTCAATTCACTGTTGCCTACCCTGTTAGCTTCAACTGACTAATTCAGCTGGTATAGCTCTGCTAACGCACATTCCAGTTTCTGCCTCAACTCGTTATGTTGATGGCAATAAGTTAACACAAAATTAGCGGTTCGCTTTACCTGCTTCAAACGCGGATGCCTGGGTAATGTTTCAATATTCAGATATCGATCCATAGTTTGTGTTCGATCCCAGCCATCTTCATTGGTATATACCTTCCATAAAGCCGACTTACGCGCCAGTTCCGACTTGCTGCTATGGGTACTTTGACACCAGTAATCAACACACAGGTTCATCGTATTCACGATCGAAAGTTGCCTATCTACGTCACCACCATTCGGTGACAACGAATGACTCAGCTGCGTAAATATACTATCGACACCATGCAGGATATCTATTACTTCGGGACGTTTTTCAACCAGTTGCGGTATGTAGTCATTAAGAGTTTCCTCAAGTATGTGCAGGCGACTACGATTCTGATTCAGTGTTTCTACCAGTGATATTGCAACCGCGTTTTGCATCGTTTCACCATTCGAATCGGGATAGGCGATCAACATCAACAATTGCTCTTCTTCAAGTTCAAGCACTTTGGGTTGCACGAA
>JAAEOZ010000134.1 GCA_024222685.1 Gammaproteobacteria bacterium
CTCTTTCTTGCCACCAGGTAACTCCCAGAAATGTTCCAGATGTTTACCCTGCTGGCGACGCGAAATTAATAAAGTACCTGCTATATTCGGATGCCAGACAATCGCAGCGACCACGTGAATCAATTCTGGCTTGTGTAGAGACTGTTCCAAATCAGATTTCGCTTAACTCCGATATTCAGCGTTTATCCTGATATAATCGTAGGATAGATCGGATGTCCAGAGTTTAAAATTTATATCTCCCTGCCCCAGTTCAATGCGAATATTTATCTCACTTTTTGACATCTCTGCCAAACCCATGGCTTCATCATATGAACTATCCGGCAATCCGTTATTCAATAAACAGGTATCACCCAGAAACAGGTTGATACGATTGATATCGAGATCTTCGGCTTCAGCTCTACCTATCGCCGCAAGTATTCGTCCCCAGTTTGGATCCGAAGCAAAGAGGGCGGTCTTAACCAGAGGCGAATGCGCGACAGCATAAGCAACCGCCCGGGCATCAGTTTGGGTTTTTGCTCTACTAACAGCAATCTCTACAAACTTTGTCGCTCCCTCGGCATCTCTTATAATAGACTGCGCTAGTTGTTGAAATACATCAAATAGCGCCTGTTTGAATTCACTACTATTCGCAGACACATGAACGCCGCTACGCCCTGTCGCCATAAGTACGCAGGCATCATTTGTCGATGTATCACCATCAACCGTTATGCAATTAAAAGAGCTGGCAACTGCTTCTTTCAAAAATTTATCCAGCAATGCCTGATCTAATCGAGCATCAGTTGCAATGAAGGCCAGCATAGTAGCCATATCTGGTCGAATCATGCCTGAACCTTTTGCCATGCCGGTAATAGTGGTACTTGAGCCATCTACTTGAATGGTTCTACTGAAAGCTTTGGGTAGAGTATCCGTAGTCATAATGCCTTCGGCTGCAGCAAGCCAGGCATTTGAATCTAACTGACTGATTAGCTGAGGTATAGCCTGCTCGATTTTCTCAACTGGTAACGCAGCAGCAATAACACCCGTCGAAAAAGGTAAGACTGCATTATTGCTGACGCCAGCAAAATTCGCTAGCGCTCGACAACTGGTAACAGCATTTTTATACCCTGACTCACCGGTACCTGCATTGGCATTGCCTGAATTGATTAATAAATACCGGGGTGTGCTATTTTCTATAAGATGTTCCCTGGCAACAATGACCGGAGCTGCACAGAACCTGTTGGTAGTAAAAACCGCTGACAAATTTGTCGACTCTGTAAGTTCAATCAAAACCAGATCTTTAATCTGAGAGCTGTCTTTAATACCACTATGAAGAGCTGCAAGCTGAACTCCTTCAACCGGTAACAAAGTTTCAGGCGCTTTTAGTCCAACAGGCATAATTGCAAATCCTGGCTAATTGAGTTTTCCATGACATTGCTTAAATTTCTTACCCGAGCCACACCAGCAAGGCTCATTTCGGCCAACTTTTTTCTCCTTACGAATGTAAGGTTGCTGGCTGTCCTGTGGTTCCTCCTCTGCACTAAGCAGGTTTTCAGCGGAAGCATGCTCCATTTTCATTGACTGATTGTCAGTATGACTTTGTTCCAAAGCCTCTACTTCTGATTCGCTCCGAATCTGAACTCTTGTCAACGCCTGAATGGCCTCATATTTAATGCCTTCTAGCATATCAGTAAACATTTCGAACGACTCCCGTTTGAATTCCTGAACCGGATTCTTTTGTGCGTATCCCCGCAATCCAATGCCCTGTCGGAGGTAGTCCATTGCAGCCAGATGCTCCTTCCAGTGGCGGTCGAGAATCATGAGCATCAGTTCTTTTTCATATCGGCAAATTAACTCTTCACCCAAAATTGCTACTTTTTCCTGATACGTCGTCTCGAAATGGCTGATTATTTTCCTGAGCAAGCTGTCATCTGCCAACTCATCGTCTTCCTCAAGCCATTTTCTGATCGGTAATTCAACTCCAAATTCATTCACTAGCGCCTGTTCGAGCTCCTCTAGCTGCCACTGCTCATCGATACTATTTTCGGGTAGATAGTTACGGAAAAGCGTTTCAATAACATCAAGACGCATGTTCTTTATCGCTTCAGATATGGTTTCGGAATGCAATAAATCATCGCGTTGCTGGTAGATAACTTTACGTTGATCATTAGCTACATCATCGTATTGCAATAACTGTTTTCGAATGTCAAAGTTATGCGCTTCGACTTTACGTTGAGCATTTTCGATAGCTTTGCTAACCCAGGGGTGTTCTATTGCCTCACCCTCTTCCATGCCAAGCTTCTGCATCAGACCGGCTACCCGTTCAGAAGCAAAAATGCGCATCAGACTATCTTCCATAGATAGATAAAATCGCGTCGATCCTGGGTCACCCTGACGTCCGGAGCGCCCTCTCAACTGATTATCGATCCGACGAGACTCATGTCGCTCTGTTCCGATAATATGCAACCCACCTGATGCGATTACCTGATCGTGACGATCTTGCCACTCCAGCTTTAATGCCTCCCTGGTTTCCGCCCGATTCTCGGCAATTTCACTTAGTTGCACTTCGAGATTCCCACCTAAAACTATATCCGTTCCGCGGCCAGCCATGTTCGTCGCGATCGTGATTGTTCCGGGCTTACCAGCATCGGCAATGATCGTGGCTTCGCGTTCATGTTGCTTCGCATTTAAGATCTGGTGCTTTATTATCTGCTTGTCCAGTAATCCGGATAAAAGTTCTGAAGTCTCGACTGATGTCGTGCCCACAAGAACCGGTTGCCCGCGCTTCACACAATCCTGAATATCTTCGATAATTGCATTGAATTTTTCTGGCACGGTGAGATAAATAAGATCACCCATATCGTCGCGAACCATGGGCTGGTTAGTCGGTACAACGACAACTTCCAGACCATAAATTTGCTGAAATTCAAAGGCCTCTGTATCGGCAGTACCAGTCATACCTGCTAATTTGTTATACAGGCGGAAGTAGTTCTGAAACGTAATCGACGCTATCGTCTGGTTTTCATGCTGAATATTAACACTTTCCTTGGCCTCAATCGCCTGATGCAAGCCCTCAGACCATCGACGACCTGGCATCGTCCGCCCGGTGAACTCGTCTACAATAACAATCTGTCCCTCCTGAACAATATAATCTACATCACGAGTATAAATAGCATGTGCACGAAGGGCCGCATTCAGGTGATGTACCAATGCGATATTACTTGCATCGTAAAGACTTTCACCCTCAGTTAACAGAGCGGATCCGACCAGTAAACCTTCTGCAGTATCATGCCCCTGCTCAGTGAGAAATGCCTGTTTCGACTTTTCATCAATGGTATAGTCGCCTGGGCCATCCTCGATCTCGACTTTGCCCAGGCCAGGTATTATCTGATTAATCCGCTTGTATAAATCCGAGCTATCGCTGGCCTGGCCTGAAATGATTAGTGGTGTCCTAGCCTCATCGATTAATATTGAGTCTACCTCGTCGACTATAGCAAAATTGAGTCCCCGCTGTGCCCTTTCCTCAAGGGTGAAACAGAGATTATCATGCATATAATCGAAGCCGAACTGGTTATTAGTACCGTATGTAATGTCCGCTTGATAGGCTTCCCGCTTGGCATCGTAATCCATCGTACTCAATACAACACCGACTGACAGCCCAAGAAAATTATATAGCTCGCCCATCCATTTTGAATCGCGCTCAGCTAGATAATCATTCACCGTAACAATATGTACGCCCTGCCCGCTAATAGCGTTAAGGTAAGCAGCCAAAGTTGCCACCAGAGTTTTACCTTCACCGGTACGCATTTCGGTAATCTGATTATTGTTAAGAATCATCGCACCAATTAATTGCACATCATAATGGCGCATACCCAGCACCCTTACTGAGGCTTCACGACATACAGCAAATGCTTCATTGAGTAGTTGCTCAAGGGTTTCTCCTGCTTCAAATCGATTTTTAAACTCCCCTGTTTTCTGACTAAGCTGCTCGTCGCTCAGTGACTGTAAGGAAGCTTCGAGTTGATTTATTTTTACTACTCGCTGTGAAAGTTTTTTAACTATTCGGTCGTTCCGACTACCGAATATTTTACGCGTAATTTTTGACAACATCAGATGACGACCGGAGATTACAGATCAGAAATTATTTAAATTTGAAAGAGCTGAGAAAATAGCAGGTATGATCGATAAAAATAAGCTTCGTTTTGATCAATTCGAAGCGTTAATAAATTTCATCGGATTAATCTGCCGGCCATTTTTTAGCACTTCAAAATGGACATGTGGACCTGTAGACCGACCCGACGATCCAATTTCAGCAATTCTAAAACCTTTTTCAACGGTATCGCCAACAGAGACTAACAGTCTGGAATTATGTGCATACCGAGTTGTATATCCGTTACCATGCGCAATATCGATTACCTGTCCGTAACCATATCGTTTGCCTGCATAGGTAACCACTCCCTTGGCCACTGCGATTACGTCTCCACCCATCTTACTGGCAAAGTCAATGCCTTTGTGCATTTCCTTACGACCTGACAGTGGATGGGTCCGCATGCCGAAATAAGAAGATAACCAGCCTTTTTTAATTGGCCTGCCGCTAGGTTGAACTTCCTTTTGAAGATTTTTATTCATCACCAGGTTTTCAAGAATCTGTAGTTGATTTCCCCGATTCTCCAACTCCAATTTGAGTTGTTCGATGGCAGTTGATAATTCCGGAGGTTGCGAAGTTTTCTGCGAAACAGTTTCCGGCCCTCCGACTGCAGGGGTACTATCAAAATCAAACTCGCCCTGATCGATGCTGGCCATATTAATGAGCTTCCGTCCCAGTGCGTCCAGTCGCATAACGTGAGCCTGAAGCAAACCAAGGCGAGAAGACAACGCATTTACACCTGCATCAGATTCCTGCTGAATATGCTGCAGACGAACCTTCTGCTGATGCAATTTCTGTTGCCATTCCTCTACCATTAACTGGTCCCGAGTACCTGAATTTTGCAGATATCCCCAATAAGCCGAACCGCCTGTTAAACCACCCAGCAGTATCAGCAGAGCAATCACATGTAGAGGCCTTTTAAGACTCAGACTACACAATTGCCCCTTGTTGGATGTTAAAAACAGTATATTCACGATTGATCCTATATAGCCTCTGCTTCTACGGGTTGAGCATATGAAATTGGCGCGGTGGCTGCATTATCGAACGTTACCTCTTCCCATGCCTCTTCGTTAGCCAGCAAAGCCCTGAGTAAACGATTATTTAATGCATGTCCCGATTTGTAGCCGGAGAATGCCCCGATTAAGCTATGACCTAATAAGTATAGATCACCTATCGAATCAAGTATCTTGTGTTTAACGAATTCATTATCGTAACGTAAGCCGTCCTCATTCAGCACGCGATAGTCGTCAAGAACAATGGCATTGTCCTGGCTTCCACCAAGTGCCAAATTGTTCGAGCGCAGGTATTCAATATCCTTCTGAAAACCGAATGTTCTTGCCCGGCTTACTTCCTTAACAAAGGATGTAGTAGAGAAGTTGATATGGCACACCTGTTTTCGCTGAGTGAATAATGGATGATCAAAATCAATCTCGAAGCTTACCTTAAACCCGTTAAACGGAGTAAATTCGACCCATTTGTCACCGTCTTCTACTCTTACAGATTTTTTAATTCGGATGAATTTTTTAGGTTTATTCTGTTCGACGATCCCAGCTGACTGAATCAAAAATACGAATGGACCGGCACTACCGTCCATAATAGGAACTTCATCAGCACTCAAATCAATATATGCATTATCAATACCGAGACCCGCAATTGCAGACAGCAAATGTTCAACGGTCGAAATACGTACATCGCTTTCGGTGAGGGTTGTAGAAAGATTAGTATCACCGACATTTTCGGGCCGTGCCAGAATTTCAACAGGTTGATCTAGATCTATTCGTCGAAAGCGTATTCCAGAGTCAATCGGTGCCGGGCGAAGTGTCAAATAGACTTTTTTCCCTGTATGAAGCCCCACGCCCATCGCGCGGATGACATTCTTCAATGTACGCTGTTTGATCAAGTTCGTATTCCTGAAAATAAAGAAAAATATAAGGTACCGGGCAATATTTTGCTATTATTGCCAGACAGCACGCAATAATCGCTGATTCGGTCTGAAAAATCAATCTGCATTCTTAGTTATCTTTAATAAATTACTGAATTAACAACAACTTTTTTATTTTATTTCTCAACCTTTTGATTAGAAATATTTCAGCGCGAGATGTTCTTGCGAATCTTTCCTTTCTGTAATTCAAGAATATATGAATGGAGTAAATTTTCTGCCTCGGGGTGAATATTGATAAAACGACATCTGCAAAGATCCCTTTGGAGATCAACTATTTCCAGATTTACCGGAAATATTTTGTCTTTACTCGGAAGGCGGACCATTGCAGTACATTTTGTACCAACAGGAAAATTATTTGAGCGAAAACAGACACCTGATCCGCTAATATTCAAAGCATGATATGATCTGCCCTGAATCGTAAGAATCACTGGATTCGACTTATCCGGTGCTATTCGAAAAGCAGACCGGCTATCTTCATGCCTCGAGTCAACCTCAAGATCAACTTTCTTTTTCTTTTTCCAGAACAAACTCAACTCTCCGGTTTCTAGCCCGGTTTTCCGGGGTAGTATTGTCAACCAGTGGCAGAAAATCGGCGTACCCAGTCGCCGTCATGCGCTCCGGGTCAATTCCCTGCTGTATAAAAAATCGTAAAACTGATGTAGCCCTGACAGCAGATAATTCCCAGTTAGAAGGAAACTGATCTGTTTCTATATCACGATCATCAGTATGTCCACGAATAGCCACCCGGTAATCAGCATATTCGCGAAACATATGGCCTAGATTTGCGAATACTACTCTCGCTTCGTCTTTAAGTCTGGCGCTGCCCGATTCAAACAAGAGGCGTCCATCGATCTGAATATTGATCTGATCACCGTTAACAGCAAGTTCTACATTTTCCGCAAGATCACTGCTCTCGACCATACTTTCCAGCTCCTTGACAATAACGGGCTCCATTAACTCAATGACCTGTTCGCTGGGATTCAATCCGAGTAAATCTTCTACCGCTTTCAAAGGTTCTGGATTTCGACCTGAATTTCTCGCGTAATCAATCACGCTAACCTGATTACCATCACCATCCAGTATTTGAACCGACGAAACCAGCTCTCGATAAGCTTCTTCTTCAAATTCAGAGAGTGTATAAAGCAATATAAAAAACACCAGGATCAGGGTCATCATATCGGCAAACGTGACAATCCAGGAACTACCCTGCTCTTCCGATTCAACCATCTGTGTCAGGCTACTAGACGACATTTCAGCTTCTATCCTTTAATTTCTGCATCGGCTTACGTTTTTTGGCAGGAACAAACGACGATAGTTTTTCATATACGGATAGCGGATTATTGTCCTGTAGAATGCTCACGGCACCCTGGAAAATAATTTCAAAATTCATCACCTCGATCATAGTCCGCGAACGTAATTTTCCGGCTATCGGCAAGAAAATTACGGTAGCCAGCAAACTACCGTAAAATGTCGTCAGCAGAGCAACCGCCATTGCCGGACCCAGATTATCCGGTGTTGCTAGAAGTGATAGCATCTGAATAAGCCCAATCAGAGTACCGAGCATCCCGAAGGACGGCGCATATACGGCCATTTTCTTGAATACATCCTGCACAATAAAATGGCGCATCTGCATAGATTCTATCTCTGTTCGCATGGCCGAGCGTAATGTTTCCTCATCAGCTGCATCGGCGATTAAGGTACATACTCGCTTAAGAAATGGTGAGCTGGTTTTTACATCCATCAGACTGAGTAGCCCTTTGCGACGGCTAATAGTGCCTAGCTTAATCATGGTGTTAATCAGTTCCTGTGAGTCCTGTTTGGGTGATGAAAATACAAAATAGGCGCTCTTAAACGCTGTCAGCACGTCCTTAAACTGAAAAGTCAACAGGGTTGCAGCCATGGTGCCGCCAAGCACGATCATAATGCCCGGGACATTCATAAAATTATGAACTTCACCCCCCAGAATGATCGCTGAAATGATTAATCCAACGCCTGATATGATGCCAATAAGCGAGGCTAGATCCATAATTGAAATATCCTGCAATATCCAGTTTGAAACAGTTGCCGCATATATCGGCCGTTTCTTCACATTCTTTATAGTCGAATAATTCAAGGATGATTAAATCGACTATGACCTAATCTACTGGAAATACTTTATCTGCCGGTTTTCCAGTGCCATACTTGACGAACCGAAGTTTGTGGAGCTTGCCATGATAGCGAGAAACAGAGCACCTAATCAGGCTCCCGGCAGGAAACCTCCAGCGGGTAAACAGGTCGTTTGAGCACGCGGAGTATACAATTCGAAGGTATGCACATCAGCAATTTCCGCCGGGAAAGCAACTCTGCAGTAATTACTTTTGACTATGCCATTATCATAAAAAATATGGATGCTGCGATCGAAGACAGTCGATGGTACGGCGCTGGTGTCATTCGCATAGATGACATTCTTAACGACGATTTTGAATCACCAGCCGTCCCCGCTGTCCTGGCTAGTGCCGATATCTGTGATAACCAGATGATTTACCGAAATGAAGTAGTTATTCCATTCAATTTTCATGGCCATGTCGGTTTAAAACTGAAATTTGGCCATTACACCCGACCGATATCGATTTTTGGAGAAAACCTGACACTTGAATTAGACGGGCATGAAAAATATATTGAACATATCAAAGCTGAATAAAATGCACTCTGTAATATTTTAGCTCCTCGATTGATTCCAGTATGTCGTCAAGCGCAAGGTGGGCACCTTTCTTTTCAAATCCGGCCAGAATTTCCGGTTTCCAGCGATTAGCCAGCTCCTTAATGGTGCTGACATCCAGGTTACGATAGTGAAAAAAGGCTTCAAGATGAGGCATCAGGCGAGCCATAAACCGGCGATCCTGACAAATACTGTTTCCGCACATTGGTGAAGCACCCTCGGGGACATGTTGCCTGAGAAATTCAATTGTCTCTGACTCGGCATGCGACATACTGCTTTGACTTTGACGAACCCTCTCAGTAAGCCCGGATTCACCATGGTGTTTAGTATTCCACGCATCCATCGCGGCTAGCCGCTCATCAGACTGATGGATCGCGATAACCGGCCCCTGGGCCAGAATGTTCAAATGTCTGTCGGTGACAACCGTAGCGATTTCGATTATCTGGTCCTGCTGTGGATCAAGACCCGTCATTTCAAGATCTATCCAGATTAAATTCTGCTCGTCTAACGCCATTTTCTACCTGCACTTCCGGTTCTGGTTTCAAGATTGTTCATTTCAGTTAAACTATAACAGTTTTCAAAACAATGAAATAATTATGCTTCAATTAACCCGTACGTCAGTTGTGGAATGATCGTACCTCCCCTGGTAGAAATCTGCAGGAGCCAGGCAGCTAATGGCCAGACGTAGACTTAGCCAACACCAGAAAAAGCGGATTGTTGACGCACAAAAGGCCTTTGTTAACGATAATACTAACAGTATAGATGGCCTGGTAATTTCGCATCATGGTGGGAAAATCAGTGTAGAGCTTGCAGATGGTGAGCAAATCGAGAGTGCGGCAAAATCAAACCTGGGCTCTATCGTTTGCGGAGACCGCGTTGTTCTTGAACAATCCGCTACTAACAATTATCGAATCCTGGCAATTAAACCACGCAATAATCTACTCCAGAGAATGGATGGTTTCGGCCATATAAAATCAGTTGCCGCAAATATCACTCAACTCGTAATCTGCATTGCAGTCAAACCGGAACCTAACCTGTTTTTACTCGATCAGTATTTACTTTCAGCCGAACAACAGAACATAACACCTGTAATACTGCTAAATAAAATAGATTTACTGCTCAAAAAAAACGAAGATCCTTTCGGGATCAGCAAAATCTATGGCAGTATCGACTATCAGATAATCCCTGTTAGTATAAAAGGAAGGCTTGGACTGGATCGCCTACGGTCATTATTTGATGACAATATCAGCGTTCTCAGTGGTGTATCAGGTGTCGGAAAATCTTCAATTACAGCAGCACTGTTACCACAGGAAGAAATAAAAATTGCTGAAATTTCAGAAGTAAACGAAGAGGGAAGACACACTACCAGAACAAGCCGCCTGTATCACTTGCCAAATAATGGGCA
>JAAEOZ010000135.1 GCA_024222685.1 Gammaproteobacteria bacterium
CGAAGCACCTGCACGCGATTTCCAGGAAGTATTAGCGGGACGAGCCGATGCCCATATCACCTCCAATGTGGAAGCCTATAAGCTGGTAGAGAAATATCCTCAAATGATGATCGTGCCGGTATCAGCAGCCAAAGCACCGACGCCCATCGCCATGTTATTGCCACAGGCCGATCAGGTCTGGATCAATTATGTGAATACCTGGATTTCATTAAAACAGGAACGTGGTTTTTTCGCTGAACTTGGGCAAAAGTGGAAACTTTCTAACTAGACGAAAAAGGGGCACGAGGCTGCCCCTTTTTTCTCATGCTAACGATTTACGCTATCCCGCTCAGTCTTTACTGTGCAAAACTACGGATACTACTGCGATACAAACAACTCGTATGGCGTGAATTACCACCGCCCGGTGGATACGGTTCATCCGAATACGAAACTATTGTCCCCTCGGGCAACCTGCCCGCGCTATTAGATGGCGACTTGCTAATCGCCGATTCCGAAGCCATCGCTGAATATCTGAACGAAAAATACCCCCACCCACCGATGTTACCTGCAGAGTTGGTGCTACGAGCTAAAACGCGGGAAATGTCACGCTTTCATGACACCCGACTCGAACCCGAACTGCGAAAACTATTTCCCTTCATCGACGAGGCAAAGCGCAACGAATCTATTATCAATAGTCAATCACTCGCCATTCAAAATAAGCTACAGCAACTTGCAAACATGCTGAGCTCAGATCAACCCAGATGCGACGATATGCTCACCCTGGGTGACTGTGGATATGCAGTAACATTTACCTGGCTTGACATGTTAAAACCCGTGCTAGGACTTGATATCGAGAAACCCGAAGCGGTTATAGAATATCACCAGCGCCTAACCCGCCACCCTGTAATATTCGAAGAACTGGAAACCTATCAACCACTTCTGGCTGCATGGCTAAAAACCGAATGACTGAAAGAATTAAAATTGTGCGTACCGATCAGGAGCTGGAATGTCCGCACGTGGACCAGGTGTTGCGTGAAAAAGGATTTAACCTGGTTCTATTACCAGATAACGTCAACGAGGATGAACTCGCCCGTGAAACACAGAATGCCGATCTGATTTTGATGTGTTACACACCCATCACGGCCCAGATTATAGAGAATGCCAAAAAATTGAAGGGTATCGTCAAATATGGCGTTGGCATTGATGCTATCGACATTGAAGCGGCCAAAGCCCGTAAGATTCCCGTCGTTAACGTCCCCGAATATGCTGAAGAAACCGTGGCAGAAGGCGCCTTCGCGCTGATGATTGCACTTGCGAAGAAGTTAATCCCCCTCAACAGGACGATGCAACAGGAAGGCTGGGCCTGGCCAACGGCTCGCTGGATCTCGAATGATTTGGCCGAAAAGACGGTCGGACTGATAGGCACCGGTCGCATTGGTCGCAGTATGGCACGCATGGCAGGAGCCGGATTCAGGGCACGTATGCTGGGCTATGATCCGAATGTAAGCGCCGAAACGATGAGACAGTACGGTATCGATAAAGCCGATGATCTGAAAACCATGTTGGGACAATGTGACTTTGTCTCTATCCACTGTGTATTGAATGAAGTTACTCATCATTTACTTGGCAAGGAAGAGCTTGCCAGTATGAAAGCTGGTGCTTTTATCATTAACGTATCACGGGGCGCCATCATTGATGAGGCCGCCTTATTGACGGCCTTAAAAACCCGGCAAATCGCCGGTGCCGGTCTCGATGTTTACAGCGAAGAACCACTGTCAAAATCGGATCATCTGCTTAGCGAACTATACGACATGGATAATGTAATTCTGCTTCCCCACCTTAGCTTCTACACAGCTGAAGCAATGCATCGACTGGAGCAGGAAACCCTACAACGCTGTTTCGAAATACTGGGAGATCGACCGGTACTGATTAAGTCCAGAGACCCACGATTACAGGAACAAAAACACGGCGTAACCTATGAATAACTCAATAACCAGATTAGTTCTTCAAGTCCGGCAATAGTGCCGCTCAGGCCGACCAACACCGCCATAACTGACATCGACCTGAAGCTCATCGGTACTCACCAGGTACTCCAGGTAGCGGCGCGCTGTAGTACGGCTCGCGCCAATGTTGTGCCCGACCAGTTCGGCACCGAGCGATTCTCTGGTAGACGAAAATAATTCTCTAATTTTAGCCAGCGTCAGTGCATCTATTCCTTTGGGGAGTTGAATATCCACTCGACTCCGAGTATTCGTTTCCAGCGTCCTCGGTAACAAATCATCAATATCGGATTGCTCAAGTGTATGGAGTGTTTTCAAGCGATTAAAATAGCTTTCAAACCGGTTAAGTGAGTCACGTAGTCGATTAAATTCCAGCGGCTTGACAACATAATCAAAAACACCACCCTGCATCGCTGCTTTGAGAGATTCGACATCTTTCGCAGCGGTAATTAAAATCACTTCGATATGTCGATTGGTCAGCCTCAGAGACTTGAGAAAATCCAGGCCATTACCATCGGGGAAATAAACATCCAGCAGTATTAAATCCGGATTTAATACTTCGACCATTTCCTCGCAGTCTTCCAGATTATAAGCCATGCCGACAGCCTCAAAACCGGGTAATTTATCGAGAAATCGATTTTGAATATCCGCGATTCGTAAATCATCTTCGACTATCATGGTGCGTATCGCAGTCATAACTTTTCACTCTGATTTAAGTACTCGAGATTTTTTGGCAAATAAACGATGACGCGAGTACCCCCAGTTTCAACCGGGTCAACCGATATCTGGCCGCCAAGTCCCTTGATTATTTCTGCCACCAGGTAAAGACCATAGCCATGACCTTTATCCAGTTTCGTGGTAACACCTTTTTCGAAGATGCGATGTCTATTGATTTCGAGTATTCCTTCGCCCTGATCGTCGATTTCGAATATGAGGTCATTGCCATAATCGCTCATAGTGAGCTTAATAGACTGGCCAATTGCCTTATTTTTCTTTCTATGTAGACGGGTCGCATCGAAGGCGTTATCCAGCAGGTTTCCCAGCATACTCACCAGTTGTTCACGTGGAAGTTTTTCAGGAATATCGCTCATATGACTTTCTGAATCAACTACCAGTTCAAGCCCGAGTTCACGGGCACGATTAAACTTCCCAAGTATACAGCCCGCAAGCACAGGATCAGGCACGGCTTCCACCAGTAGATGAACCAGTTCCTGCACTCCCCTGCTTTCCTGCCCGATTAACTCCAGCGCATCCTCTTTCGCATCGATCTGAATCAACCCCGCGATAGTGTGCAATTTATTCGTATATTCGTGACTTTGAGAACGCAATGTTTCGGCATATTGCTCAATATGGGATAATTTTCTGGTCAGTAGTTCGAGCTCGCCTTTGGGTCGAAAGCTGGAAACAACACCGGTAATCTGCCCGCTCACCTGCACGGGCAAGCGGTTTACAATCAGGCTCTGGCCATTGATTAAAACTTCCTTATCTGTTTCCGGCTGACCATTTTCGAGAATGCCCCACATATCGCTATCGGGTAGCACCTCACGAATATCCTGACCGGTCAAAGCTTCGTTTTTCGGTAACCCCAGCGATTCCACCGCAGTGCGATTGAACGTCGTGATTCTGCCACTCTGATCTATCGCGATAATACCCTCGCGTACTGTCTCCAGGGTCGCCAGGCGTTCTTCAAACAGGCGTGCGATCTGCTCCGGCTCCATGCCAAATAATATCCGTTTAAAATGACCCGAAATAACCAGGCCAACCAGCATGCTGAAAAGTAATGATGCTATCACCACCAGCATGACCGATTTTTGATAACCACTGATGGTGCCATCGATACTATCTAGCATATAACCGACACTGGTTACACCGATCACTTTTCCGACATTATCAAAAACAGGGGATTTCCCTCGCATCGACGGTCCGAGGCTACCAACCGCCTTCGACACATACGATTCACCTTTATCGATAGCCCTCTGATTGTCGCCACCGACGCGTTTCTTGCCGATGCGATCAGCAATCGGATGTGAGTAGCGGATACCTTCCAGGTCGCCAACAACGATAAATCGCGCATCAGTTTGCCCACGGATGGATTCGGCCAGTGATTGAATCTGGCTGGAATTGTGATCAAGCAAACCCTGGCGAATTTGTGGTAGATTCGAGACTACCTGAGAGAGCTGTAATGCCTGATCACCGATACGTTCCTCGAGAATTACCTCAATGTAATGCAGCGTAAAACCACCACTGACTATTGCCTGCAACAACACAACAAAAATTAACGTCGACATCAGTCGTGTTGTCAGCCGGGCCTTTGAGAATAGTTGAGTAATCATGGACATTGCGCACCTGAGTTCTATAACAGCAGGTTACACCATTTGTCGCTAAACTATGCAATAAGAAAACGGCCTGATTCGGGACCGTAAGCGGCTGCGTCCCTGAGAGGTTTTGAGCAAGTACCTTAGTTGTTTAATTAACCAACTTTTCCCATTGCATCGCTTCTAATATCTCATCGACACATTGCTCGACCGATAATTCACCACTGTCTACATCCACCTCGGGATTTTCCGGAGCTTCGTAATCGCTGTCGATACCGGTGAAATTCGGTAACTCACCGCGCCGGGCTTTCTTGTACAAACCTTTAGGGTCACGTTGCTCTGCCGTTTCGAGCGAAACATCGATATAGATTTCGACAAATTCATTTGCCTCGAACAGCGATCTCGCCATGTCTCTTTCCGATCGAAAGGGTGAAATAAATGAGGTAAGCACCACAATGCCGGCGTCTACCATCAACTTCGCAACCTCAGAAATACGACGAATATTTTCGATACGATCAGCATCGGTAAAACCAAGATCCTTGTTTAAACCGTGACGAACATTATCGCCATCGAGCACATAAGTTCGGATACCACGTTTGTATAACACCTGCTCAAGCGCGTTGGCTATTGTCGATTTCCCTGAACCACTCAAGCCGGTAAACCAGAGTACCTTGCCTGCGTGGCCATTCAGTTCGGCTCGTGCCACTTTGTCTACTACTAACGCCTGACGGTGAACATTTTGCGCGCGCCGTAACGAGAAATTAATCATGCCTGCACCTACGGTGGCATGACTATATCGATCGATTAATACGAAAGCGCCCATGGCTTTACAGGTTTTAAAAGCTTCGAACGGAATTGGCTGATCCAGACTTATGGTCATTTCACCAATTTCATTCACATCGAAGGCTCGACTGGATAACTGCTCGAAAGTATTAATGTTGTACTTATATTTGATATCGGTAATCGTCGCATTAACCTGCCGCGCACCGATCTTCATGAAATAGGAACGTCCAATAAATCCAGGCGCCTGATCCATCCACACCACCGAAACTTCAAACTGATCAGATACTTCGCAAGGTTCATCGGCTTTAACCAGCACATCGCCACGTGAAATATCGATATCATCATCGAGACTGATAGTGACAGCCTGATCTGCGTAAGCTTTATTGAGCCTGGTTTCGTATAGAGAAATTTCTGCCACCTCGGCAACTTCACCCGATGGAAGAACACGCACAGACTGACCTTTCTCAATCGATCCGGCGACTACCGTTCCGCTATAGCCGCGGAAATTCGAGTCGGGCCGATTAACCCATTGCACCGGAAAACGAAATGGATGATCCAGTTGAGAGTGACGTGGATCTACAGTTTCCAGATAACCGAGTA
>JAAEOZ010000136.1 GCA_024222685.1 Gammaproteobacteria bacterium
TGATCGCCTGTGTCTGTTTCAGAAAATCCGGCATCGGTCCGAAAGCAGCCGGGTTGATCATCTGGATATAAATCGAGTTGGCTTCGCCATCGGCTTCGAGATTGTCGTCGGCACGGCCGTAGCCACTTAGCGCCATGCTTAAAATTTCGGTCATCATGGTTAAGGCGTAACCCTTGTAGCCATGCGACTCACCGCCGATGGGCATGATGCTACCGGGTGGATCGGCAAAGAAAACCGATGGGTCGTCGGTTGCATTTCCCTGTCGGTCTTTCAGATGTTTTCCCGGGAGTTTTCTGCCTTCACGCTGCGCACGGGTCACATAACCACCCGCGGTAATGCACATGCTGATATCGAACAAAACCGGGTAATCCGCTGCCGGTGCGACAAATGCGAGTGGATTGGCCGAGAATATCGGTTCGATGCCACCATGTGCGCAGACGGTATGTTCGCTGGGTGTGGAACAGGTAATCAGGGCCAGGTATCCGGCTTCTGCAATTTGCGGGCAATAGGCGCCGAGACAGGCGATGTGCTGGCTGCGGCGAATAGTGGCCGAGACGATACCTGCGGTTTTGACCCTGGCCATGCATTGCTTTATGGCCTGTGACACAACCCACGGACCCGGCAGGAAACTGGCATCCCAGTTAAACAGGTTACTGGTTTCGGTGAGCACCTGCGGTTCACCCTCTTTACGAGAGACCCCTTCTTCAAGCCATGTTAGATTGTGCGGTATGCGGTTCATACCATGGGTGGTGAAACCGAGTAGGTCGGCTTCGAGAAAAACTGAGGCCATTGTTGCCGCGCGTTCATTCGAAAGTCCTGCTGCCTCAAATAAAGCCTTGCCAAATCTGAGCAGGCTGGCGTAATCGTAGCGTATCGTCATGCCAGTATTATCATTGCTACCGGCTTATCTATCAATATAAGCTTTGCTATCAGTATTTAACCATGCATGCTTTAACGGAAAGCTGTACACTGCGCCACCGCCATCGGAAAGACCTATGACCACCGCAAATGTTACCGCGTTTGATCAACTCGCGCTGCACAAAAATATTTTCAAAGTTCTGGATGAAGTGGGATACGAGACTCCATCACCAATTCAGGCCCAAACCATTCCTTTGATGCTGGAAGGCAGAGACCTGGTCGGGCAGGCGCAAACCGGCACCGGCAAGACAGCAGCTTTTGCTTTGCCGATATTATCCAGGCTCGATCTGAAACAGAAGCAGCCTCAGGTGCTGGTGCTGGCACCGACTCGAGAACTGGCGATTCAGGTGGCCGAGGCCTTTCACAAATACGCCAGGCATTTGAATGGATTTCACGTGTTACCGGTTTATGGTGGGCAGGATTATCGTACTCAGATCAGGGCGCTTGAACGCGGTGTGCATGTGGTTGTCGGTACACCGGGTCGCGTTATGGATCACATGCGTAAAGGTAATTTAATGCTGGATAAATTGACCACATTAGTGCTTGATGAAGCCGATGAAATGTTACGCATGGGTTTCATTGACGATGTCGAATGGATACTGGAGCAGACTCCGCCGCAAAGACAGATAGCGTTGTTTTCGGCGACTATGCCGGCACAGATTCGTCGAATTGCTGCGCAGCATTTGAATAACCCCGAACAGGTTACGATTAAGCTGAAAACCACTACTGCAGAAACTATTCGACAGCGCTTCTGGCCCGTCGGTGGCCTGCATAAGCTTGATGCTCTGACCCGAATTCTCGAGGCCGAAACATTCGATGCGATGATCGTCTTCGTGCGTACCAAAACCGCAACCATAGAACTGGCTGAGAAACTTGAGGCCAGGGGCTTTGCATCAGCCGCATTGAATGGTGATATTCAGCAAAACCAGCGCGAACGTACGGTGAATAACCTGAAAAATGGCAAGCTGGACATACTCGTCGCAACCGATGTTGCGGCACGTGGTCTCGATGTCGACCGCGTCAGCCATGTTATAAATTATGATATTCCTTACGATACCGAAGCCTATGTGCACCGAATAGGCCGAACCGGCAGAGCAGGTCGCGAAGGCGATGCGATTCTGTTTGTTGCGCCGCGTGAACGAAGGATGCTACAGGCCATAGAAAAAGCCACACATAAAAAAATTGAGATGATGGAATTGCCGTCAACTGATTTAATTAATAATCGCCGCATCGAGAAATTCAAGCAACGCATCACAGATACGCTGGTGGATAAAGATCTGAATTTGTTTAGTGAGATGATCGTCAATTACCAGCAGGAACAGAATACCCCGCTTGTCGAAATTGCAGCAGCACTGGCGAAGTTGTTACAGGGCGATGCACCGTTTCTATTACAGAATAAACCGACACGCACAGCTGACAAAAGCTGGCAGCGTGAAGATAAATCCGATGATCGAAAGCCACGCCGGGAGCGTTCTGAAAGCCGCGATCGAGATCGTGCGCCTGAGGAAGGCATGCAGCGTTTTCGCATCGAAGTGGGGCACGATCATAAAGTCAAACCGGGTAATATTGTCGGTGCTATTGCCAACGAGGCCGACATTGAAAGCAAATATATCGGGCGTATTAACATCTTCGATGACTATAGCCTGCTGGATTTACCAGAGGGAATGCCCAAAGAGTTATTCAAGATATTGAAAAAGACGCGTGTCATGGGTCAGGCGTTGAATATTTCGATTGTTGGTAAAAGCAGGTCGACTGCTTCCAGTGGGAAAGATTTCGATAAGCCCAAAGAAGGTTTTAAAGACAGAAAGAAAGGCAAAAAATTTGCCAAAACCGACAAACCGGCGAAAGTTAAAGTTAAGAAACGCGCCAGGGACGATAAGGATAAAGGCAAGCCTAAAAGGGCGAGGAAGAAGGAAACTTAAGCGTGAATAGTTGCCTGCAAATCGTTGACCCAGCCATCACCAAAACAGGGATATTGTTCGGGATAGGCTGATTTCCCTAATGAGCTTCGAAAAGCAAGGTGAAATGTGAAGCGAGATACTGGTTCAAATGTGATCCATCGAATATTTCTGACGGGATGTTTGCTGCTGTTCTGTAGCTATACTTTCGCCAACGAAGACTTGCAAAAAGTATTAAACCTGTCCGAGACACCGAATGGTGTAGTATTTGAAATCGTCGATTCGGACGAGCAGGCTCTGGGAGTAATTCTTCCTCGAGTGAGGAAGGCAATCGGGCAGATTCGTGAACGCTTTCCGAAAACCGATTTTGCTGTGGTATCTCATGGTCGTGAGGAATTCGCATTGCAGGCTCAATACCAGCAGTCCCTACCAGTCATTCATCAACAAGTTCAGTCGCTAGTAGCGGATGAAGTGCCGGTACATGTCTGTGAAACCCATGCAGGCTGGTACGGCGTGGTAGCAGAAGATTTTCCAGATTACGTCAATGTGGCGCCAACCGGGCCGGGTCAAATCAATCTATATATAGAAATGGGCTATGAACTTATCGTAATGGAATAATTCGGCTCATCACTCAAATTCCATCGCTCGGATATTTTCATTGAACGTAGGTTCAGAACTAAAAATAAAAAGCCAGCTGCAAAAATAACGACTCATCCATATCGGAATCGATCCCACCAAACTCGGTACCCTCATCTCCAGCAGGTATATTGAGCGCAATCAAAAGTTGCAGGTTTTGCTCCAAATCATGCTGGCTAAGCAATTGAAGTAGCTTTGATTCATCGTCAAGATTTTTAAATAAAGTCGTCGTTAGTAACCACAGTGGTGTTAACTCTATAGTGGCCGAGGCAGCCAGATAATGTTTTCCGAGAGTAAACAGTTCTCCACGACTGACTCGATTGGTCAGCTCGGCGTTTTGTGTCAGGTTGGCAATGCTGTAGTCACCGTTTTCGATACCAAATCCATTACCAAAGAATTCTAAGTGACCACTCATGTTTTTGCCGAACGCGATCCATGAATATGATGCGTTGAGCACTGCACTGGTTTGCCAGCCACTATTTATTTCTGTCGACAAAACATCACTACGCCAGACCGAACCACCGATATTGGCGACGCCGCCAAAGCCGATAATCTGTTGGTCAAAATGCTCGGCCAGTAAAAAATCTATTTCATAGTCATCGAGAAAAACATGATACTTGGTGGCAATAGACGACACATCGCTGGTTCTGCTGCCGTCGCTATCCCGACGCCCGACCCAGACCGCCTGTAAATCATCATCATTATCAAATGAAATCTGACTGTAGAGCATATCATCGCCGGTTTTATATTCCCTGTCGATTGCAACCGGATCAAACGGGTTAAAAAAATCCATCGGGTTGTAAACCAGTCCATTGCCCCAGGATATGGCCTGCCGACCGAGCCGAAACACAACCTGCTCCGAGTTGTAGGTTAAGTGCAGGCGGTCGAGGCGGTGGGCAATGGTGTTTTCGTCTCCCTTGTGTATTTCGGTTGTTAAATCTAATAAACGATTGTTGTCGTTGATGTTTCTGCTGGATCTGAAAAGCTGATAATCGCTATGCAATGCCCAGTTTGACTGTCGGTAGGAAAGATTTAATCGCGAGTCGATAATATGTTCGGGTGATTGATTATCGGTGAGTAGAGATTGATATTTTAAATGGCCCTTGAGGTTGAAGTTTTCAGCCGCTAGGGTTAAGGAAAAGAGATAAACAAAGAGAAAATATGCTGCCGTGCCGACCCTCGGACGGGCGAGCAGGCTATGATTAAATTTCATCGCTCTGAACAGGGGTTTGTGGTTCATCTCTGATGATCTTGCCATCCTGCATTTTGATCAATCGCCTGGCATAAGCCATGACCCGTTTATCGTGCGTTGCAATGATGAAGGTAATGCGGCGGTCTTCATTGAGTTTCAAAAATAAATTCATCAATTGTGCCGAAGCTACGCTGTCGAGATTGGCGGTGGGTTCGTCGGCGAGCACCAGTTTCGGTTGTGAGACGATCGCCCGCGCAACCGCGACGCGCTGTTGCTGGCCACCGGAGAGCTGTGCAGGCCTGCGGTCCTGCATGCCTTCAAGGCCGACCTCTTTCAGAATGGCTCGTGATTTTAATACTCGTTGGTGTGCATCGACTCCCTGTACCTGCATGACAAATTCGACATTTTCCTGTGCTGTGAGCACTGGAATTAAATTGTAAGCCTGAAAAACGAAGCCGATATTATGCAGGCGCATGTCGGCCAGCGAACTCTTGTCGAGCTGGTCTACGCGTATACCGCCCATATGGATTTCACCGCTATCGGGTGTATCGAGCCCACCGATGGCATTGAGCAATGTGGTTTTACCCGATCCTGAGGGGCCCGAAAGACAGACGAATTCACCTTCATCGATTGTGATATCGACGTGGTCGAGGCCGGTGATGGTTTCATCGCCCTGTTTGAAGGTTTTACAGAGTTGAACGCAGCGTATTGAGCTCATATTGGATTCGGGGTCAGGTTGAGTTAATCGCACGGATTGGGTCGAGTTGCGATGCGCGCCAGGCGGGTAGAATGCTGGTTAGCAGGCCGAGAATGATGACTACCGTATTGGCGAGCAGCATGTCGAACAGCGTGAGCGATGGATATAACATACTACTTGCGCCCATCATTGCCATGCCTTCGGCGACGACCGAAATATCGAGACCGCTTTCCAGCGGTTTCACCGTCGCTATTGCGAGCAAGTTGCCAATGCCCAGACCAATTAGTAACAGCAGCAGTGACTCGAGTAATATTTGATAAACAATCATGCTCGGGCGCATGCCGAGTGCCTGAATCAGTCCGATTTCACGAATGCGTTCGAATACTGCCATCACCAGGGTGTTGACCAACCCGAACGACAGTGCCAGAAAAATGATGATAACCCACACCAGTACAAAACCATCCATCATGTTCAGCATATATTTCAGGTAACTGTCGAGTTCGTACCAGGCTTTGGTTTCGAGCCTGGGTGGTGTGGCCTGTTTGATTTTCCTGTAAAGGTTTTCGATATCGCGAAAGTCTTCATCGGCGATGATGATTTCGGAAATTCTGTTTTCGATGTTAAGCAGCTCCTGTAAGGTATCTCGTGCTGCGTAAACGTTAAATTCTTCCAGGTTCGGCATCTTCGCTCGATAGATACCGACAATGCGAAAACCGCGTTCGGCAATATTATTGTCGGGATCCTGTGTCATGATGACAACGCGTTTACCGAGTCGGGTCTCCAGCCGTTCGAGTAATTTAGCGCCGAGCACAAGGCCCCTGTCGTCATTGCCCTGCAGGAAACGTCCTTCGATAATTTGCTCGCCAATACCGCTAATCAGGGTATCGGTTTCGGGTTCAATACCGAACAGGTTAATACCGCGCGTATCACGTTCGCTGGCAATCACCGCAGGAACTTTTATGCGTGTCGTCCAGTATTTTGTTGAAGTGCTATTTAAGGTGTCGAGCAGGTTGCCACGCGGTGTATCCATGCTGTTGACCACGCTTGGATCGTCGCGATAATGCGGATGATGAATCTGGATATGCCCCGGCAGGTTGCGGATGCCCTGGTTTAACATATCGTCGACCATACCGCGCATTAATGCGGTCATGAACATCATTGCCCAGACACCGACCGAAATGGCGGCGAGCATGATCGCGGTGCGGCGGTGATTACGCCACAGGTTGCGCCAGGACAAAACCAGTATGGCGCGAAATGGTAGCCTGCTGGTTTTCACGCTGCCCTCATCGCTTCGATGGGCAACAGGCGGTACAGGCGCGAGGCCGGGTAAGTCGACGCCAGCAGGCTTGCGACTGCGACGATGCTGGGGCCGAGCAATAAGGGTAATGGAGCAACGCTAGGGTACATGCGGTCGGGTAGATTGAATCTGGCCGCCATTTCTTCCATGCCGGGATAATAAAAACCGACCCGACTCAGATACCAGGTAAATATGAAACCGATGAGTACACCGCACAACAGGCCGAGACAGGACATCAAACCCGTTTCGGTGATTACGAGGCGTGAAAGATTTCCCGGTTTTAAACCTAATGCCATCATCACACCGAACTCGCGTGTGCGTTCGAGTACCGACATTAACTGTGTGTTGAGTACGCTGAATGCAACTAATACGATGAGAATCGCATACATAAACCAGTTACTCACCATATCGGCCTGTATTGCCTGGCGCAGGCCGGGTTGCAATTCATCCCAATGACGAAGGACCAGGTTTGACTTATCGGCAATGAGGGTCTGAGCACTAGTCTGCAGACGGTTGACCTGATCTATATGTGCTGCGCGAATGGTGATGCTATGGCCCTTGCCCTGCATGGCGAAACTGTCGTCGAAATAGCTCAGGCTGATTTGCGCCATGTTGCGATCGAGCTCGGCCATGCCCGTTTCAAAAATACCGACCACCCGCACAACGCCGGCAGCGAAGGAATTATCCAGACCACTGCCGAGGAAGGTGATTTCATCACCGATACCGACTTTCAGGTTACGTGCCAGCACGGCCCCGATGACAATTTCATCGAAGCTGGTTTTCTGCAAATAACGCCCCTGTTTAATTAAACCGGGAATCGTAGATACCATTGGCTCAAATTCGGCCTGGACGCCGAGAATTTGCAGTCCGTAGGACCGGTCCTGACTCGATGCAAGTGCAAACCCCATTGCACGTGCAGCGATGTTTGGCAGGTCGAGTTCGTCGCGTAGCTGTTGGGCACGCGATGCGATGTCTGGTTGCGTATAGCGCATTTTTGGGTTGTCCAGATAAGCCTCATGCTGTAGCTGAAGATGCCCGGAGAAGGCTTGCAGGCTATTGTTGATCATCATGTCGTAACTGCCGAACTGTAATGACATGGCGAATATCAGCAGGCAATTGGAAAAAATCATCGCACCGACGGTCAACCAGGTACGACGTTTGTGTCGCCACAGGTTACGCCAGGCCAGCCGTAACGAAATATTTTTCACTGCCGTGGATTCCGCAGGCTGGACAGGGAAAATAAACTGTCGTTCAACTCGATATCAAACTCAACTTTCTGCACCGACATTTCAGTCCATTCATCGGGTGTTTCGACTTTATTCATGCGAATTCGCCGGGCAACGCTGCGGCCACCCATTTCTGCTACTTCGAGGGCATTCATTTCCTTGATGAGAATATTGTCCTGATCCCAGAACTCCTGGCGTATCAACACAAAGTCATCGCGCACTATAACGACTTCCTTGCCCCAGACAACTGCGGCGTCCTCGTGTGGAATCGATTCGATGGTATAAAACATATGACCGTCTTTCTCTTCGTTGCCGATCAGGCTGTGTTCATACTGGTCGATGATATCGGTGGACTTGCTGATGTCTTTATTGGAAAAATCGCTGCCCAGCCAGCTCTGGCTCATCATCGATGACGGCACTTTGAGGATGCGGTTCACCTTGGGGCTGTAGGACCACATGTTCTGGTCTTTTATCAGGGTACCGTTACCGGCGTCACGCTTCGGTTCGGTAACACGTACCAGCGAGGTTTTTTCACCCATGGTCCAGGCCTGCATTGACATGCGTCGTTGCCAGTCGCTACGATGAACGACCATGGTCATTTCGGAATAAGACGTCACGCCGCGCCAGTGATCCATCGCAGCACGTATCAGGACTTTCGGGTCGAGAAATTGTTCGGCATGCGTAAAAGTGGAATAACCGATCAGGCTAATCAGAATAATACCGAGCCGGAAGAATTCAGGCAGAAAGTTCTTAATCATGAAACCATCCTTGTTGAAATGTTAAAAAAATAGCAATATATTCGATTTAGGTCTTGAGCCATATCAATCAACCTATACATTAGGAATGACATCATATAATAAGCCTGGAGCCTGCTATGAGCGACGATCTTAAACACAACCTGAAAAATCAGAATACCTGGAAACGTGGTCTCTATATGCTGCTCTTTTCCTTTCTGGCGGGCATTGCCGATTTCGTACTAATTGGAGTCGTCATTTTCCAGTTTGTGCACAAGCTGCTTACCGGTAAAACTAATGAACGTTTGCTTAAACTGGGACGGGGACTGGCCAGCTATGTATATCAAATTATTCAGTTCATGACATTTAACAGTGAGTATCATCCTTATCCATTGGGTGCCTGGCCGAAAGCATCATCAAAGCCAGACAGTGATTTAGAAGAAAAACCTTAAACTGATATCTTTGTGTTTTAAAAAGGGGTATTTTTATTTTTGCCTCGGTGGGCAGTTTGAATCACTCCATCTTGTCGAAATTATGTGCCCTGTATATCGCCTGTCAAGAGCGTGTCGCTCCGCGATGATTCATACTGCCCACAGAGGCAGAAACAAAACAACATAACATTATAAAAACAGAGGAGATCAAATGAAATTCACCCTGGAAAATTTCGAAGAGTTGCATGTGTTAATGCTGTATCACAGCTCTACCGGCCTGGACGGTATTAAAATTCACAGGTCAGCGGATCCCGGAGTCATTGCCGCTGCACAACGTTTATTCGATGATGGCTTTATTACCCGGTCAGATGGAGGCTATCTGACCTCGCGGGGCAGCGAAGCGGCAGAACATGCGCACCTGTTGCTATCCCTGTTGAATGCTGGTGGTTGCCAGGAATTCCATTGAAGGTAATGATTGTAAAAAAGGAATAGTATGAAAGTCATATTTTCACA
>JAAEOZ010000137.1 GCA_024222685.1 Gammaproteobacteria bacterium
AAGACAAGACTCCTGATGAGACGACATTCGTGGTTTTTCGAAAACGCCTTCGCAAACACGGTCATAGTGCCACGCTGTTTGATAAGACGGTCGAAATACTCAAGCAATGCGGCGTGATTCTCGAAGAAGGCACCTGCGTTGATGCAACGATCATCGAAGCTCCCCGTGGTCGCAAACGCAGCGATGGGACCAGTACAAAGGACAAAACCGCAAGCTACACCAAAAAACACGGTACAATCCATCACGGCTTTAAGGCTCACATAGCAACCGACCGTAACGGTATCATAAAGGATTATCGTTTCGACACAGCCAGCGTGCATGACTCAAGACATATCGACGATCTGATCACTGATGAACGTCACAGCGTCTGGGCGGACAGTGCATACATGGACAGTGAGCGCAAAAAGCGGCTGCAAGAGCAAGGCATCTTCTGCGGAATCATTGAACGCCGTGTTCGCGGCCAGAAGGAACTGACAGCTGAGCAGAAGTGGCACAATCGACTTGTTGCCGGTATTCGTGCAGTCGTAGAGCATCCGTTTGCATGGATGAAGAACACCGGCTACAGACGTGCCAGATACCGAGGGCTCGGGCGTAACGGGATAGATTTCGCATTGCATGCTATTGCTTACAACTTCAAGAGGAGTTTTAGCTTACAGCAAGTGATGGCTTAGCGCCACTGGACTGCGCAGAGCAGCTCAAAGACCCTGCCTTGCCATGCTAAGCAAGCTGATTCAATTGTAAAAGAGCAAATACTCGTCTATAAAACTAACGTGAAATTAAAATCAGGCGATCAATAAGAAAACTGGGCGTTTTTCAGAAACCTCAGTTGTTATCATTTACATAATATGGCTGTTTAG
>JAAEOZ010000138.1 GCA_024222685.1 Gammaproteobacteria bacterium
CCGAATCGCCGTTCGGCGTATTCATAGATCGAGGCGCCTGAAAGCCGGCGAAAAACCGGTACCAGCAAAAACATTATGGCAACCATGGATATCGGAACCGCAAACTCGAATTGAAGCCATTTGATTCCACCACCTGCTTTAAGCGCAACAAACGCTGGAGCGCTGATCAGGCTAATCGCACTTACCTGGTTGGCTGCAAGGGAGATGGCGATAACAGTGGACCCCATCCTTCGGCCTCCGAGAAAATAATCATCTGTAGATTGTTGACGTCTTGCCAGCCAGACGCCCAGCCCTATAATCCCGATCAGGTAAAATATTAATACTATCCAGTCTGTATATGCCATATTTAAAATTAGTATAAGTAGTTGAATATGTAAGATTTACGGAATCATAATGGTACATGCCTATAAAATCAAGGTGAAAAAATAATGTTAGTTTATATGTATGAGATAACTATTTATTTCTTAAGTTTTTTCAGAAGTATCCGATGTTCTTGGTGTAAGTAATTTAA
>JAAEOZ010000139.1 GCA_024222685.1 Gammaproteobacteria bacterium
AACATCCTGAAAAGCCTCCAAACCGGTTTCAGACAGGTTAAACGTGAAATAGTAGTTACATAAGCGAGGTACAGCGTAGGCCTGGTCGCCGAATTCTTTCTTCAGGACTGGATATTGACCGGCTGGAATATCAGTTTTTTCAACTTCCCCGGCCTTCCAGCGCGTCAAACCCTGAACCTCATCACCAATAACCAGGGAGATAACCTTATCCAACACGGTTTCAGAGTTATTCCAGTACTTCGTATTACGCTCACGGGTAGACCGCTCTTTAACAACATGCTGTGTCAGTACGTACGCACCATTAGAAACGATATTACCGGGGCGAGTCCAGTCCTTACCATGAGCGTCGATAGCCCATTTCGGCGACGGGAATGTGGTTCCATGGGACACCATTTTGTCAAAATAGGGAAGCGGTTGAGACAGCTTTACCACGAAAGTGTAATCGTCTGGCGCAGAGACACCGAGGTCAGAGATTGGCTTCTTACCAGCGATAATATCCGCTGCGTTTTCAATAGACATCAGCTCCATATACCAGGCGTACGGCGATGCCAGCTTAGGGTCAACCGCGCGTTTCCAGGCATACGCGAAGTCACCTGCGGTAACGGGTTTACCATCCGACCACATGGCGTTCTTACGAAGATGAAAAGTGTAAGTTCTGTTATCGTCACTGACATCATGACTAGTGGCGACGCCCGGGACATTATTTCCCCCAGCATCCTGGTTATAGAGACCCTCAAACAGATCCCGAACAATATCAGCTCCATCGGTATCTTCGACCACCTGGGGGTCAAACGAGGAAAACTCATCCAGAACCCGGTAGGTAAAGGTTTGATCTGAGGCCAGCCTGGTGCCACCTGGAACCGTGGCCGCAAATGTCCCACTGGTGACTATCGTAGCCAAAAAGATTGCCAGTATTGTTAAAGAATTTTTCATGGTTTCCTCCTGTTTATTATTTGTGGACTAATAGTATCACAATAGCAACCTGAGTTAAGGCAGGCATATTTACCTGCTCAGTTTAAATTGGTGCATCTCAAAGTGGACGTGGTATTTTCAGGATCGCAATATATTATTTTGCTTATTGCTGGATTTGACCCCCTGGTTTTTTAATCCTGGTCGATTCATCAATACCGGATAGCACCTCGATATTAATGCCATCGGATATACCAACTTCGATATAGCGCTTTTCAAATTTCTGAGCCGCAGTTTCAATTTCAACAAAAACTCTATCATCTTCGAAATGTAATAATCGTTCCTGAATTGACAGCACCTGATCGCGGCGTTGCAGGACTATGTCACCACTGGCACTGTAACCAGCTCGAATTAATACACTTTCATCAGGAACAATAGCAGCACGAATTTCAAACTGTACCGCGCCATCGTTCTCTTTTCCTTTGGGAGAGATGAATTCAAGTTTTCCTTTGAAAATCAGATTTTCGATAGCACCAATTTTGATTTCCAGATCCAGGCCTTCACTAATTTTGCCTACTTCAGATTCATCAACTTTGCCAAGAAAGACGAGGTCATTCATGTCGGCAATTAAAGCGATAGTCGTGCCTTCATTGAAATTGTTGGTTTCGATTACCGACATGCCTTCTTTGACTGGCACGTCGAGCACCATACCTGATATTGTTGCCTTAATCTCATTAGAGATTTTATCGCCTGCATCGGAAGCACCTTCCTTGATAAGTTGTACGTTGTTTTCAGCGTTTTCGACTTCCTTGAGTTTGAGGTCGTATTCCATCTCATGTTCGTTGTATTCGGCTTTCGAGATCAGGGATTGTTGCAGCAGTTTTTTGCGGCGATCGAATTCGCGTTGTGCATTGTCTAAACCAATTTTGGCCGAATCCAGACGAGCCTCTGCACTGTTGAGTGTGACCGCGTCGGGGATGATGTGAATTTTCGCTATCAACGCACCTTGCTCGACCAGCTGGCCAGCTTCGACATACATTTTTTCGACCACACCGGAGATGCGTGGTTTTATGGCTACTTCATTACGTGGTTCGATTGAACCTGCGGCCACTGCTTTTCTGACGATATCGGTTATGGTTGGTGATTCGGTTTCATAAACAATGGGTTTTGTTTGCGCGCGTTCAAATAGAAAATACAGTGTCCATGCGAACAGTGCTAGTAATCCCATAAAAAACAGGATAGTGAAAATACGTTTTATCATTGTGTTTTTATTCTGCCCTGAGTGCTTCTACTGGATTGATACGCACAGCCTGACGCGCTGGAATAATGGCTGCAATAATGCCAGAAAGAATCAACACCGCCATCGCTGTTAAAGCAATTTGCGGTTCTATGGCAGGTGTGTCGAACATGGTGGCGGCGGAACTCCTGTTGCTCGATGTGCTTATTAAGTGGTCAATTATTTGCAGGGTCAGTATACCAGCTGTCAGTCCAAGATACCCTGCGAGGCTGGTCAACATGAGTGTTTCCTGGGTAATGAGGTAGATGATGGATCGCGGGGTTGCCCCGAGCGCCTTACGGATTCCAAACTCTCTGGTTCGCTCCTTGATGACTATCAGCATGATGTTGCTGACCCCAAGCAGGCCCGCAAATAAGGTGGCCAGTCCAACAGTCCATATCAGATAACTGATGCCCGAGAACAGGTTTTGCACTCGTATAAATTCTTCTTCGCTATTCCAGCTGCCAAAGGCGCGGGAATCCGTCGGCGAGACCCTGTGCCGCGCAGCCAACAATAGCCGTGCCTTTTCGCCCATGACCGCTGAGGGCACTCCATCTTTTGGCACCAGGCCATAGTAGGTCACCCTGTTGTTAAGATTGAAAACCTTTTGATGTGTTGTAAATGGGATAAACGCTGTGCTACTGAGTCGCTCTCGATCATCCGAGTACCTGACAGGTTTAAAAATGCCAATCACAGTAAAGCTAATTTGTTGAAGTGTTACGTTTGCACCAACGGGGTCACCTCCGGCGGGGAAAAGATCGGCATAGATTTTTTCACCGATGACAATTACCTTTCGCTTCTGCTCGATATCAAAACGATTAATAAACCGACCAGTTTCGATATTCATCGGTAAAAGCTGATTTAGTTCAGGCAGGTCACCCATGACTTCCCCTTCGCTAACGCGCGTGTGGTAGCCGATATCGTAACGTGTGCGATAGCTGCCCAGTCGAACACGAGGTAACAGGTAGGCGATTTCGTCAACAGCTTTCCGTAAGGCTTCAGTATCTCTGTTATTGAGCTTGATACTGCGCCCGGGTTTCAGCCCCTGATAAGGAACCGAAGTTTTCGACCCCCAGAGATAATAACCATTGCTGGCGTACCCCGTCATACTATTGATCACGCCATTCTGCAGGCCAGTACCGAACCCAAGCATGACTATCAAAATATATATGCCCCAGAAAACACCCGAGGCGGTGAGCAGGGTACGCAGTCGATTAGTACGAATCGCGTTAAAAATCTCCTGCCATGAGTCCGCATCGAACATGCTTACTCCTGCAATGCGGTGATAGGATCGACGCGTGCGGCGCGCCAGGCGGGGATAAACCCGGCAAACGTCCCAGATACAATCACTAATGCCGTGATCAGCAATACCACGGACATATCGACATCAGGCTGGTAGATATAATCGTTTTCCGGAATAACTTGCCCGAGGAATTCGAGTAGACTAAGGCTGGCTATTAAACCAAGATATCCTGCTATGGCAGTAACCAGTAACGATTCGCGTACGATGATGCCAACGATGGAAGATGGGGTTGCACCAAGGGCCTTGCGTATACCGATTTCAAGCGTGCGTTCCCTGACCGATATCACCATAATATTACTAACCGCGAGGATACCGGTGAGAACGGTGCCAATGCCAATCACCCAGACAAATACGCGCACCCAGTAAAACAGGTCCATGATTTTTTGATACTCCTTCAAATTATTCCACAGACGAACCGCGCGCTCATCCCTGACATCAAAACGGTGGTGATTGGCAAGTGAAGTTTTAACGGATGATGAAATATCCTGGCTGCCCTGGTAGTCGGTGTTGCCAACAGTGAACATGATTTGATGCACTGTATCGGCGGCACCGTATACCATTTGTGCCGTGGAGATAGGGATATAGATTTTCTCCACTTCGGCACGACCGCCTTTGTCTTCGAACACACCGACGACTTTGTATTGAGAGTTGTTGATCTTGATGTATCGCCCCAGAGGATCCGTTTTTCCAAACAATGCATCTCGCACCTTGACGCCAATCACGCAGACCTTACGGCGGCGATCGATGTCGATGTCATTCAGAAAACGCCCGCTGACAACAATTGTTTTCTCAAGATACTGGTGATCTGGGTGTGAAGAACGGACATCGAAGGATGCGTACTTATCGCGATAACTGACACTGAACTGCCTGCTAAGATAATAGCGCGAAGTGATATGTTCGACACCGCTAATTTCGCGTATCTGATCGTAGTCAGTATTGGTGAACTGGATCCAGCGCCCGCGCGGATGCCCTTCGAAAGGGATAGTGGTTTTACCGCGATACACCCAGATACTATTTACCGCATCATCACGAAACTGCCTTTCTACGCCATTCTGAATGCCCTGGCCGGCACCTAATAATATCACCAACATGAAGATACCCCATGATACGGTTAACAGGGTCAGAAAGCTGCGCAACTTATGCGCTACGATGGTCTGATAGATTTCCTGCCAGGCGTCCAGGCTGAACATGTTGGCTATACCCGCTCCAGAACACGACCATCGCGCATATGAACAATACGCTGGGCTTTCTGTGCTACTTCGTCTTCATGCGTGACGATGATGATAGTGACCCCTTCACCATGAATATCACTAAACACATCCATAATCTGATGCGAGGTGGCAGTGTCCAGCGCGCCAGTAGGCTCGTCTGCCAGGATCAGTCTGGGTTTGGCGATCAATGCCCTGGCAATTGCAACGCGCTGCGCCTGTCCGCCAGATAGTTCGCTGGGCAGGTGGTCTGCGCGTTCCCTCAAACCCATGCGGTCAAGATATTCGTGTGCAATTATGTTTCGTTTACGCCGGGGGACCTTCTGATAGTAGAGCGGTAATGCGACGTTTTCGACTGCAGTCTTGAAAGGCAACAGGTTAAATGACTGGAATACAAAACCGATGTAACGATTGCGGTAACGCGCAGCTTCATGTTCAGACAACCCGGCAATCAGCTTGTTTTCCAGATAATACGAGCCGGAATTGTAGCTGTCCAGGATACCGAGTACGTTTAATAGAGTTGATTTACCTGAACCAGAAGAACCCTGTATCGCAACAAATGCACCCTGCTCAATCTGCATATTAATGTCCTGCAATGCATGAACCTGATTCTGCCCAACATTATAGGTTTTATTGATTCCTTGCAGTCGAATCATGTTGGTTTACTCACAAGGCTGATGATCTGATCTCCGAAGCTATTTATTTAATCAGATCAATCGTCAAGCTTTCGGTACATTAATGCAATTAAAACATTAATAGTAAGTCGAGGCTAGCTGAAGCCCTGATAGGGAAATCATAAGCGAGGACACACACTCTACAATTGACAACCATTCACCCCAGGGCGTAATCTTCAATCGTCTATCAAATAAATGGAATTTACCGATGACCAGACCCAGGAAGACATTGATTTCGCTCGCCGATACACCTTATTACCATATTACCGCTCGCTGTGTTCGTCGTGCCTTCCTCTGCGGCATAGACCATTATTCAGGAAACAATTACGAGCACAGACGACAATGGGTCGTTGACAGAATTCGTTTACTCTCTTCGCTTTTTGCCATCGATGTCTGTTCCTACGCGGTCATGAGTAATCATTATCATCTGGTTCTTAAGCTTTGCCCGGATCAACTTAATGAGCTGAGTGATCATCAAATCATGGATCGATGGTGCGCTTTGTTTAAAGGCCCTTTGCTGATTCAACGGCTTCGCAGTGGTGAGACGCTTTCGGCAGCAGAACAGTCTACTGTAAGCGACATCATCAAGCTTTGGCGTCGTAAACTCTCAAGCATCAGCTGGTTCATGCGTTGTCTGAATCAAACCATCGCCCGACAGGCCAATATTGAAGACCAATGCACCGGCAAATTCTGGGAGTGCCGATTTACCTCTCAAGCCCTGAAAACAGAAGAAGCCTTATTATCCTGTATGGCTTATACCGATCTCAATCCGATCAGAGCCGGTATGGCCGAGAACCCTGAAACGTCAGATTGCACCAGTATTCAAGAGCGCATTAAGCCGGTATTTGACCTTCAACTGGCCATAGAGCAACAATCTCAGGCTGGCGGCCTGCGGACATTCACGACGCCGCTTAAACCACTGTTGCACTTTGATGGGGGCGTAACCGACTTGCCTCAGACGGGTATCGGGTATGATTTCCGGGACTATCTTGAACTGATTGAATGGACCGGCAAGATCATACGGGATGACAAACGCGGGTTCATTGATGCGGGTATATCGCCGATACTGGAACGCCTGAACCTGCCCCCCGAACAATGGCGCCTCAATACCACACAGTTTGAAGCCATTCATGACCGAAGATTCAACCGGGTTAGCCCCGGTATTGATACGGGATAGGTTCTACCCTCATTTCTCTGATTGATATCGGCCTTTTGATAACCGGCAACGGGCGGTTGTTTCTGGATTGGTGAAGAACGAGCCTGTTTTTTGATTTTGGATATAACTCGGCCAATTTTGTTTATTTATCAGGTGGTACTGCTTTGAGTTCTTCGTTTTTATTGTATTTATTGAAGTATGGAGAGTGTGTGTCCTTATTGATTGCTGGAGACAGGTGACATCACTCGCTTTAAAGGGCCGGGTAACTATGCCTCTTATTGCCGTTGTGTGGATAGTCGCCGTGAAAGTAATGGCAAGAAGAAAGGTGAGGAAAAAAGAGGAAATAAGGGAAATAGGGGTCAGGCCTTACAATTCACATTTTTTATTCCCCAAACTCATAGCGCTTAACCGCCCGGCTCACCGTCGCATAACTGACGCCAATAGCTACAAGAGTGCAAAGCTTACGGT
>JAAEOZ010000140.1 GCA_024222685.1 Gammaproteobacteria bacterium
GTGCACGGTTCGTTTTATGATTTTGTTTGGTCAGCACCACCCGTAACCAGGTGTGAAAATGGTCAGGGGCTGTCTCGAGTCCGTACGCATACTAATGCCGCTTATGCATTCGTCTCCATCTTGTCGTTAGGACTATATGTACCTCAGACCATCACCTGGTGGTGTGATGGCACTCTAAAAAATGATGCAGATGAAGAGGTCTGGGTACCATCTCAGTAAACCAGTAAGGAGAGAATAAAATGGCTAAAGTCAGGAATTTGATTATTGGTTGTGATGGTACCTGGAATGATACGGATGAGTCGGCAGTCACCAATGTTGTGAAATTGTTAGATGCCTGCCTGGCGAAAAATCAGGTAACACAGTATGAAGAGGGTGTGGGCACCGCACATTGGGAAGCACTGCCCGGTGGAATTTATGGCAAAGGCATTGATCAACAAATTTTGGGTGGCTATCGTTTTTTGCGAAAACGATTTGCCGATACCGACTTTGCGATTGATGAGAACAAGGTATTTATTTTTGGATTCAGTCGCGGCTCTTATGCAGCACGTCGGTTAGCCGGTTTGATTGCGAGGTGCGGCATACCCAAAAAAGCCACTGATGTTCAAATCGCATGGGATTTATATTTGAATGGTGATGATGCCAGCATTCAGGTACTAAAAAATTCCGGGCGCTTATTTGATATTTCGATAGAGATGCTCGGCGTTTGGGATACGGTTAAAACGACAACCGATCCAGACTTTAACGATAACAAGTTACCCAAATGTGTGGTCGCGGGTTATCACGCCATGGCGATTGATGAGAAACGAAAATTTTTCCCTGCCTTGAAATGGAATAAAAATACGCGTGTCACGCAAACATGGTTTTGTGGCGTGCACTCTGATGTGGGTGGTGGTTATAAAGAAACAGGCTTATCTGATATCGCCCTGGAGTGGATGATTACTCATGCCTATTCACACGGTTTACGCGTAAAATCGAGTGCGATGAAAAAATTAAAGAAAGATCCTGTTGGAATGATGCATGATTCCTGTCAGGGAATATGGAAACCATTTGGCACAAGGGTGCGGTCAATCACA
>JAAEOZ010000141.1 GCA_024222685.1 Gammaproteobacteria bacterium
ATCTGCAACTCTGAAGATGAAGGTACAAACTGACAATATATCCTTTCCATCTGAAGTAACGGGTTTAAAGGACATAACCGAGGTGCTGATTCACAAGTTTAACAATTCATACGAAAATATTTATACAATTTGTTTGGCAGATACCTTGAAACAGGATAACAACATAATTTGTTGCCGTTGGTTAGTAGGTATGACCGAAAAGTCTTCTGGATCAACCCGGGTAGGCTTCGGAGAATACAAATGGAGCTTTGTAGATAACGGAACTTGCCTGGTAGATCATTTAACAATCGTTATCGAAAATATGGTTGTATTACCTGGAGAAGCTCAACATGAAATGATGTCCTGGCTTGGTAACCTGTCATACCCATGGGCATCGTCATCCGATGTTTTGACTTCAGTGCCAGATATCGCATTGCTTTCTGAGCTTCGGAACAATCTTGCATAACGAAGCAATGTTACGGAAAATCCTGACCAGGGTAACTGAAGGAGTGCAATTTAAAGATGGAATCGAGGTCGAATCTGACAACCAGGTCGCCGCTTGGCTCAATAGCTTAAACACCAGATTTGACAATAGCTCATACTTGATTGTGCCAGAGATTAAATGTCTGGTGTAGGTACCATTAAGGATGCAAAGCTTACAACGGATTAGAAATCAAAGGGGTCAGTGTAAATCGATTTTCACAAAGGTTCAAATTACTCGTAGAATTCTTTGAAATCATCAAGGAATTGACATAGTTCGATGTAGCTCAAATTTTCAGGGTACGGTCGATTTATATGTCGATTGCGAAGTAGATGCGGAGTATGTAAAACTAGCTGACTACAAACATTGGCCCGTATATGGAGAAACAGCGATGAGAAGAATAGCAACAAGGGCACCATTAATACTCGGAATCGTCTTCTGCGTTGGTGTATTTATGTTTAGTAAATTAAATGCGGCAAATCAGTTTATAGATATTGGTACCGGGGGTGTTACGGGTGTCTACTACCCTACTGGCAGTGCAATCTGCCGGTTGGTCAACAAGAATCGCAATCAACACGGAATTCGTTGCTCGGCCGAATCCACCGGTGGCTCGATTTACAATATCAATACAATTCGTGCTGGAGAGTTCGAGTTCGGTGTGGCTCAATCTGATTGGCAGTATCATGCTTATCACGGCTCGTCGAAATTCGCTGACAAAGGCAAGTTTGACAAGTTGCGCGCCGTTTTTTCAGTACATCCCGAACCTGTGACAGTTATCGCTCGCGATGGCTCAGGCATCGCTAAACTAAGCGATGTTAAGGGAAAGCGCCTCAATATAGGGAACCCTGGATCAGGCAACCGAGGCACATGGGAAGTGATTGAGGAGGCCCTTGGCTGGAATAGAAACGACCTGAAGATTGCGACAGAAATGAAATCAGCCGAAACGGGTCGGGCCGTTTGCGATGGCAAAATCGACGCCTACTTCTGGCTGGTAGGACACCCATCAGTGTTGACCCAGGAGTCACTGGTTACCTGTGACACCCATTTAGTCCATGTAACGGGTCCTGCGATCTCGAGGCTTATTGCAGACAATTCCTACTACCGCAGAGCTATAATTCCGGCAGGTATGTATGGGGATAATCCTGACATTGAAACTTTTGGTGTTGGCGCTACTTTCGTCACCAGTGCTGACGTCTCCGAGGAAGTGGTTTATACAGTTATAAAATCAGTTTTCGACAATTTCGACGATTTCAAAAAATTCCATCCAGCCTTGTATCGCCTGAGAAAAGAAGAAATGTTCTCTGGGCTATCAGCACCACTTCATAGAGGAGCGGTTAGATACATTAAAGAGACAGGATTAGAATATGAATGCCCCGAAGGGGCCTATGTTTGTTTATCTGGTTGTTGTAAAAAATAGATTCACAACTAAATATATCATTCTCACTGGAAACTAGTATTGCAAAACTATTGTTCGTGAAAAGTCAAAGGGGTCAGTGCAAATCGATTTTCACAAAAATTCAAATTACTCGTAGAATTCTTTGAGATCATCAAGGAATCGACATAATCAATTAATAACTCACTAACTCAACCGCCGAGTATTCTGATCAACCTGGCAGGCTTCCCAATTTTCCTCAAAATCATCCAGATAGGCCTTGCATTCAAGCTTATTGTCGGTTGCAAAATCCCCCTCATACAGGGCAGGGTTTTTGATGCGCATATAGGCGTGGTCGTCTACCATTAGCCAGCTTTCCAGAAACTGCCGGTGGGCGCGGGTGACGGTGGTGCGGATCTGTGCGAAGGTCGGTAGTCTTTGTGCCAGATTAATAAGAAAATGTCCCTGACTGGCGGCTGAACGGGTATCGTGCGCGATTATGCGGATATCGGTATTGCGGTTGCTGGCGGCAAGTTTACAAAGGTGCTCGTAAATAGCTCTATCATTGTATAACTCTGGCTCGAGTTTCTGACTGATAATGTAGATACGCTGGGTCGCCGACAGGATAAGGGTTTTTGCGCAGTCTTTGCAGGCTGTCCGGCTGTCTAATAATCCACTTAAGCTTTCGTTCATAACCTATTGAATGTTATCCAGTATTGAAAATCAGGTTACCGATTTTTTTATGATTCATCGCGTGTAACCATTACGCCACTAACCACCATATTTTGAACCATCCGGAGGAGGGCGTCGTTCTGTTTACATTGTTTTATCAAAGCCGTGTCGATTTCCATGTCGGTACAGAGTTGCTGAACAATATTGAGCAGCGTGTCCGTATTTTCTAACTCGGTCATCTGTCCATTGCAGTAAAATCGAATTTCAGTA
>JAAEOZ010000142.1 GCA_024222685.1 Gammaproteobacteria bacterium
CAACTGTGATTGGTGCGATATTATCGAAGATACACAAAGCGGTTTGTATTGCTCGGGTTAGCGGGGAGGTAATTACCTGTTTTATGCCCAGGTCTGCGACCAGCTCCCTGGCTGCTACGGCTTGTGTGCGACCTTTGTCGGTTAACGGTGCGTCAAATATCATCGGATCGATTCGGCTCTCGTTAAAAGCGGCGTTGAATTCGGACTGGCCGTGGCGAATCAGGTAGACAGGCATAATCGCTATCTGATCCGATAAGCCGAATGACAACCTACGCAGGCAGCAGTGACTTCGGAAAGCACTTTATAAGCGGATAAAGGCTCACCTTCCTGCGCCTTCAAAGCAAAACGACTTGCTGCACGATGCATACTGGTACCAATACCACGCATAGCTTCCGGCATATGCCTTGCCATGTGACTTGCCCCATGCGCCCCAAGAGAACTCATACCCAGACGGGTTTCTGCGATATCGGCTGCTCGATCAAGCGACCCAGCTGCCATATTTTCGAGTATTTCGTTTATTGCTACCAGATGGTCGCGCATATTCGACATCATGTGTTGCTGCATCATTTCCGGGAGATCGACCATTTGTCGGGTGTCTTCTGCGGCCGAGGATACACCAACAGTTATCAATGCCAGGCTAATCGCTGTGAAACGGGCTAGTTTATTCATGTTCTTCCTGTCTTCTATTGCGTGCAATCAATACGTCAGGGCATAACACTATCACGTCATTAAAACTAACTCTATTTCCCAGAATAAGTATCGAAATTCTGCATGTCCAACAGGCCTTCTATAGAAAGAATTCTCGAAGAAATGAACCCGGCAGTTGACTCACTCAAACCACCATAGGTGGCACAGTTTATAAATTTCGACAATAAATCATTAGTTGATATCGGATTACCCGGCATACCGCTTGGCCTTTCCAGGAAGTCTTTGTACTCTTGCTGGTTATTCATAATCAAAGCCACCCCAGCGCCTTCTGGACAACGCTGTAAAACAGCTGGATCCTTCGACAGATACTCGGGAACATACATAGTTACCTTTTGAAGCTGCCGTTGTAGTTCTGGATTCCTGAGTACTTCATCCACCAAATGCTCTAATCTCAGGCTATCAAAAGCGAGCATACAGCCGACCGCAAAGGGCATTGAGAACTGCGCCTGGCGAATAGATTCCGGCTCATTATAAATAAGACTAATATCAACCAGAGGCGGAACCTCACAGATAACTTTCTGAATATCATCGGCGTCCAGGTCATGCTGTTTCATCAATCGTTGAGTTAGTTCAACACCGGCCTGGGCGGCAGAGCAAACCGGGTAGGATTTAAACAGAATGCCGGGATCGACCAGTCGCCATTTTTTTGATAGCTGAAAATCAAAGTGGGGGGAGTGTTTGTTATCGTTGAGTAATTTCAGAAACCCGCTGTCATGCTCAAATGCATTAGCCGGCCCCGTCATACCGGAAGCGGCTAACAAGGCACATTCCATGCCTTTACTGGCAGCCATACCGATACCAAGCGGCTTGGCATCAGTTCCAAAGAAAGCCTTCATACCAGAGCTATAAGTGACTGCGATAGCAATTGCATTCAGAATTCCAGAATGACCCAGGCCTAAAATTTTGGCACAGGCCGCAGCAGCGCCAAAGGTGCCATACACACCACTTGTCCACCAGCCTTTAAAATAAATATGATCGGTACATAATTCAGCGATAGCGTATTCAATTTCGACGCCGGCAATAAACGCTTCGAGCAATTTTACGCCACTGATACCTCTTTCTTCGGCCAGCGCCATCGCTGCCGGAAATACAACAACCGAACCATGCATAATCCCGGTATAGCTCGTGTCATCAAAGTCGTTGGCATGGCCCGCAGTACCATTAACAAGTGCCGCAGCCATCGGATGCATCAGCTCGCTTGTGCCGAGAACTACAGCTTTACCCGTACCATAGGCTGATTTGGCATGTGCTCGGGTGTTCCGAGCTACGTTTGAGCACTGCCCCGCAATAATGACGCCTGCGGTATCAAGCATACAACGCTTTGCTTCTTCGACTACCTCCAAAGGAATGCTCTCAATCGAGAGCGCAGCGACAAACTCGGCTAGCTGCTCCGCAATAAGCAGCGGACTATTCGAGATTCTCAATTATTCAACCCTGACTGATGACCTGATAATATCGAGTATTTCATCATGAGCGATTAGCTCGCGTTCTACAGCAACTTCAAGAAACGCTCTGTTGGTTCTCACGCTTTCCTTAACCATTGTACTGACAGCGCTATAGCCCAGTTTCGGTACCAGAGTCGTGGCTAAAGCAAATGACCGTGTCAGATTTTCCATCGACTTTAGCTCGTCTGCCTCAATACCCTGAATACAATGTGTTGCAAAGGTTTTTGTGATTTCCGAAATTCGATGCAGCGAATCGAATAACCGCGAAGCGACGGCATGCTCGTAATGATTAATTTCAAGCATGCCATCCTGACAGGCCATCGCGATGCAACAATGGTTACCATGAACAACCTGCGCCAGTTGAATGGTCGACATCGGAATAACCGGATTGACCTTACCTGGCATAATCGACGAACCGGGCTGTACCGAAGGCAGTGAAATTTCCGCAAGACCACCGGCCGGCCCCGAGGAAAGCAATATGAAATCCTTCGCGATTCTGGCCATTGCCCCGGTTACAGTTTCGAGCTCAGCGGAAAGGCGCTGGAATTCATCCAGGTTCTGCATACCGTCAAAACGACTTTCAGCCGGCACAACAGCCAGTCCCGAAAGTTCACGTAAGTGTTCGAAGACGGTCTCCTGGAACCCGGCCACCGACCCCAGACCCGTGCCAATAGCCGTGCCACCCAGAGGTATAGTTAAAAGCCGCTGCTGCTGATCAATAATCCGATTTGCAGCACGATCAATCACTGCATGATAGCCCTCAAATGCCTGACCGAGCGTCATGGGCTGAGCATCCTGCAAACAGGTTCGACCCAGCCGATACACCTCGGAAAATTCCCGGGATTTTACTTCCAGTGCCTGGGCAACCATTTTAATGCCCGATATGGCTTCCCGAGTAAGCGCATAACTCGCCAGCTTGATGGCACTGGGCAAAACGTCGTTGGTCGACTGCCCCTGATTGACATGGTCATTAGGATGAACTACATCATAGTCACCTGGTTTTTTACCAAGTAACTGTAACCCACGATTGGCCAGTACCTCGTTGACATTCATATTCGTCGAGGTACCACCGGAGCCTTCCAGTATGGGAACAACCAGGTGCTCATCGAGGCAGCCATCGATCATGTCCTGACAGGCCTGCACTAACGCCTTACCAACTGACTCTTCAACCCTGCCCAGTTCGATATTGGCAAGCGCACAGGCTTTTTTAATATGCGCCATCGCCTGAACAAGCGCCGGCTCCTGTCCGAGAACTCGATCCGATATCGGAAAGTTTTCGAGTGCCCGTACTGTATTACTACCATACAGCCTGTTGGCAGGTATTTTTATCTGACCGAGACTGTCGGCCTCCAGACGTGTATTCACAATTTATAATCTCAATAGTTCAGGAAAGATAAATACTGCTTTTTCGAATTTCCTCATGATCAGAAATAGCCTTGACTACTTTTTCACCGCTTCTTGCAACAATGACGGTGATTAAGGTTTCGATGGCTGAAACAACCGAAACCATCGATGGATAAAACAATGGACTCTCCGTCTTCTGCAACAATAAAACATGAGCCTCTGAGGCCAACGGAGCCGCCTTGCTATCCGTCAGATAAATCATGCGCGCACCACGGCAAAGTGCAAACTGTGAGGCCTCGATACCTTGTCTGGCATAAGGGTTATAGGCCATTGTTAATACCACGTCATCTTCGGTGATCGGGATCAACCCTTCCATGAGGCCCACTCCACTAGTCCTCGGTACACGCAAATGCGGTACCGCCATAATTCCGACATATTGCAAATACGTCGCCATCCAGTGAACGCCTCCAGCAGCAACTACATATACTGTAGGCGCATTAATAATCATATCTGCCGCCTTGCTAACTTCCTCCATATCCATGTTTTGATAAAAATGCTGGATATTACTGTGCCCGGATTCAGCCAGTTCATGGATGATCGAAGGTAAACCCTCGGCCTCGGACGACTGTTGCAACCAACTGGCTCGACTGCCAAAACCCTGATCATTTACCGACTCCTGGAATACCTGCCGGAATTTTTCATAACTCTCAAAACCAAGTTCCTGCGCCAGTCGAATCATGGTTGGCGGC
>JAAEOZ010000143.1 GCA_024222685.1 Gammaproteobacteria bacterium
CACCTTGTCCTGCCAGTAGTCGTAGTGCGCGATACGGCGCAGCGAGGCTTCGATGCCGCCGATGACGATCGGTACATCGTTAAAGGCTTCGCGGCAGCGCTGTGAATAGACGATCGAGCTGCGGTCCGGGCGCTTGCCGCCAATGTCGTCCGGGGTATAGGCGTCGTCGCTGCGGATCTTGCGATCGGCGGTATAGCGATTGATCATCGAATCCATGTTGCCGGCGGTGACGCCAAAGAACAGGTTGGGTTTACCGAGTGCCTTAAAGGCGTCCGCCGATTGCCAGTCTGGCTGGGCGATGATGCCGACGCGAAAACCCTGGGCTTCGAGCAGGCGGCCGACGATCGCCATACCGAAACTCGGATGGTCGACGTAGGCATCGCCGGTGACGATGATGATGTCGCAACTGTCCCAGCCGAGCTGCTCCATTTCCGCACGCGACATCGGCAGAAAAGGCGCCGTACCAAAGCATTCCGCCCAGTACAGCGGGTACTGGTTTAATGGTCTGGCCTGGGGAGAGAGTTCGATTTGCATGACGGATTCCGCTAGGAGCGCGATTCTACCCGATAAGCGCGATTATTGTTCAGGATTCTCGGCCAGATTGCATGCCCGCACGAGTTATCGGCGTGCTCTGGCGCGCCAGATTTACCGCGTTATACAGATTCTGTCTTTTACCCTAAAATGCAGATTAATATAAATTTTCTGCCTAAATTACTGTTGCGCAATAACAGTGAAATGGATTTTTGCGTACTCACTTAACGCTTAATGGCTTATTAACCGATGAAATTGATAATTCGTAATCTTGCTCGCAGCACTACCGAAGAAGAGTTAAAAGCTCTTTTCCAGGAATATGGCACCGTACAATCTTGTGATTTAGTGTTAGACAAGACCACTGGTGGATCCAAGGGTTTTGCCTTTGTGGAAATGCCGAAACCAGGAGAAGCCAAGGTGGCAATGAAAAACTTGAATAATTTGACTGTTGCCGGGAACAAAATTCGTGTCAAAAAAGCTGAAAACAAAACGGAGTAATATGGCCGTCAAAATCGACGCTGCAAACGGTACCTCTCATCTTCGCGTTATCTACCACATACACTCAGAGTAATATCGGCGCATCGAAAGTTATGAGTAGTGAACAATCGAATAATCCCTTGCATGGCCTTACGTTCGCGAACCTTGTAACGAGGTTGGTAGAGCATTACGGTTGGGATGGAATGGCTCAGAGAATCGACATAAATTGTTTCAAGAGCGATCCATCAGTAAAATCATCGTTGAAGTTTTTGCGTAAAACCCAATGGGCCAGAGATAAGGTAGAAGATTTGTATATTTCAACATTTGTAAAGCACTCCCCCTGGGGTAATGCCAAATAAATGGTACTGAGTTACCCGTATGGTAGTTGTTGAAATTACTAAGCATCTTGCGCATAACGCATGCAGCCGGGCCCAGCAAAGCTGGGCCGTTGATGCCGAGCGATAGCGTGAAAAAAATGGACCCAGAAATTCTTCAAACACTACAACAGATTCGAAATGCTCTTTATCTACTCACAGCAATTTCGGGCGTCACATTTCTTGTTTGGGTGATACATTGGATTGGTAATATCAAGGTTAACTTTAAACAGGCCTGGGAGGATGACTTTATAAACCTGGTTGATAAATACTTCGAACGCGCAGACTTTGAAAAATTAGCTAAACACTGCAATCAAAAACTCGCTAGTTAGCGAATAATTTATATGCAATTTGGTGGTTGGCTAGATCGATATTAGAGATCGGGGAAATTGCAGAGGCCAGGAAACTGTTTCAAAGGCTCATCGAACTAGCGCCTGGCTGGAAAGAATCCCACATTGATCCGTATCTCGAGAAACTAGACAATGAGTCAACTTCACGCTAATAAGCGCATGCAGTCGGAGAAAATAACCGCCAGGCGTAAATTTTGCCGCTGATGCGAGGCCTTAATGTGTCACAGAGATAAAGAGTGAAACTTCTAAATTCGATTAGAGCGTCCATGCTTTTGGGGAAGGGGCACAAGTTTTTAGAGAGTGGCCGATACGAAGAGGCCCTGGAAAAGGCGCTAAAAGCCAAGAATTTGAAACTGGAAGAACAGTTCGAGTGGTTGTGCCATTCAA
>JAAEOZ010000144.1 GCA_024222685.1 Gammaproteobacteria bacterium
CCGGTAATTCCTGCCCCTGGAGCAGATAGAGATATACCGAAATCACCTGCGACAGCAGTCGGATTAGTCACCGAAATTGTCGACGATCCGGGAGTGCTCAAATTATCAGCATCGACAATAACATCGGCATTATTGAACTGGGCACAGCTATCGTCGCCGTTGATCTGGTAAAAACCACCGGTGTAGTATTCGATAATCATCGGCATTTGTAATCCTGTTAGTTCCGAGCCATGGATATTGCTCATCCTGATGCGGCCGAAGCGTAAGCGAACAGGGTCAGGGGTTAATGTGAACGCAGACGTTGTCGAGACACTGTCTAAATCGACAACTTCGCTGATAGTTAAATCAATATCCGAGCTAAATTCCGAGACTTCACTATTGGCGTCCTTGTCATAGACAAATTGATCATCACCAAACTCGAAATTCAAAGTCCCGTTGCCATTGTCGGTGATGCCATAAAAGCCCAAATCCTGCGTATAGGTGACAGCCATGGGTGTTATTGCATCAAAACCACTTTGTGTAGAGTCCGAGGTTGGGCTTAGCAGTGATACACTGCTATCACTCAGTTTCGCCCATAAGCCGGTATAATTTTGTGTGATAGTCGGGGTCGCTAATGCATTCATTGCGCTAACTACAAAGGCCGGGCGAATAACGTCATAACCAAAAGACTGCCCGATGTAGGTAAAAGGGGTACCCGATACCGGGACGCAGGTATTAGCGAACATACCATTCTCAGGGGTAATCTGGAAAAAAGCGGGAATGAATCGACCGACATAACCCGATTTTGAAATCATACGACTAGTCTCAGAACTAGTTATGCCCAGATAATCACCATCCGTGATAGCCGCTCTTATTTCTATTACACCGACATCGTTAAAAGAGGCGGTAGTAGTGCTGGCACTACCCGAGCTAAAACTGGAAACTGTCTGGGACGGAAAATCGGCATCGGGGTAGGCGCTGACAAAAGGCTCAATCAATATAGCAGACAAGGTTACCGATTCACCCTCCAGACCGAAATTAGGCGCACCGGTATAATTTGTGCCACCGAGTGTAACCGTATTATTTTCAAGGCTATCATTGTCAGACGGATCGTTATTGTCATGATTATCAGGAATGCCATCGGCGCCGGCATCGGTACCATCCCATAGTGCGGCAGCAATATTGATCTGGAAGGACGTACCAGCAGTGGTAAATATGGTACCAGTGTGGTCAGTAGCAGCAGGATCAGGATTACCCGCTATGGCCACACCGAAACCAAAGGGTCTTGATACAAATGGCAGGCTTGATCCCTGTAATACCTCACCATTAGCAAGAGTATGCTGAGCGTGAAGTCGAATTTGCCCGGCATCAGGATAATTTAAGACGAAATCGGCAAGAGATTCCGTTGTACCACTAAAATCGAGATCTACTGATGTCAGACTGGTTACCTGGTCGCTCGGCGAAGATGAACCTATATAAATCGGTCGCTGACAACTTCCCGGGTTAACACATTCGAGGGTAAAATCAACCGAAATGGGTGCGCTGTTAAATACTGCTTCACAGGCAAATGTTGATTGATTGGTATTCCATGCCTGCAGTTGTAAAGTTTGATCACCATACCCGTTATTAGAAGGCTTACCCGCTATTTGAGTGCCAATATTATTCACCACGCCACCACCAAGAAACTGAAACCCGGCCAGATCGAAATCCAGTAGAGGATCGTCACTGGCATCGGCGGCGCCGGAAGTCTCGCTAATGGTTCCATCGCCTGCGTTTATACTGATTGTTTCATCGACAGTATTGAACAGCGCGAGTACCACCTGACCATTTTCGGAACCATCAAACTGATAACTGGCAGAACCATTACCGTTATTGGTCAGGCGTGCCGCGCTGCCTCCACTGACATAACTCCAGTCACCATTAGCCGAACTGGTTGTCAGGTTAACGGTACCACTATAAGTAGTATCTACGACATGTGCGGGTGATACCGTAGCAGTATGTGCTGATAGCGTAATATTTTCTGCCAGACAATTAATGGCAAAACCATCGTGACCGATTGAAAAATGATCGGCTGATGCAACAGGACAGGTACGTGCGGAACCATCAAAATTATTACCTGCGAGTTGATTGGTATAAATACTGGCCACATTGGTGTCGCTTAGTATGCTATCGAATATCAAAACTTCATCAAGATCTCCCTGAAAGTACTCCGGTGATCCACCTGTGTCTTCTATCTGACCTATACTGCTGAAGCCAGTACCAATAATGCCGGATGCAACCGTACCTGAACTATCAAGAGCACCATCAATATAAATCTTATAATCACCGCTGGTAGCGTTCCGAGATAACACGACATGACGATACACCCCATTATTTATTGATACCGTCGATTTTGAACTATAGTCGTCACCGACTGAGATACCTATTCGGCCAGAGGCATCAAGCCATCCCCAGAAAATGTCATCAGTTCCGCCACTTTGTTCGACACCGGCAAAACCAGGTGCCAGCCATCCCGTATCATTACCGACTTGCGTGGTCCTGATCCAGAAACTCAAGGTTGCCGTTGTACGCAACAAATCAAAAATATCATTTGAATCTATATAGTCATCAACTCCGTCAAAACTGGCAGCTCGACACACCTGTCCTGTGGCAATAGTATCCAGTCCCGATCCGACGCTGCTCATTGCGTGGTTATTATTACCACTGGAGTCCTCCACCTCATCCGTAGCACCAGACCAACTGAGTTCGTCGTGTCGCCATTCTATTTCGGGTAATGGTGTTGCAGCGGACTGGCAAGCTTCAATCTGAAAGTTATCCACTCGAAATCTATCACTGTTTCCCAGGCTGTTTGAAGTGATTAGTCTCACCTCAGTATCGCTGGCAAGTAAAACACTACCTATGGCTAGACTTGCAGAGCCAGAATTAATCGAAGAACCCGAAAATCTCTGCAAATTAGTCCAGCTACCGCCACCTTGTCTGACTTCAACATCGACATAATCCGATGCACTATCAAAGCTACTTTCCTGGTAATCAAAGGTTAAGGTTGCGGTCGTATAAGAACTCAGGTCAGCGGCCCTGGTAATTGACCTGTTGTCATCTTTAATTTCAAGTCGGTTCCCAGCGATTCGAATATCACCACTATTCGGGGACCCATTATCATTCGTCTCTAACCAGTTGCCTGACCAGTTCATACTACCATCCTGGTTGCTATAACTGGTCGAACTAAAGTTATCGCGATAAGTTTCGCAACTTAATCCTCCAGTTGAATAATTTACAACCAACAGGGGGGCGGCAGCGCTCTCCCCTTCCCTGGACTCGGCGGTACGTTGGCAATTACTATTGGTACAACCAGTGCCCGGGCCAATCATAATGACAAGATTATTTCCTGATGACCATCCCGGTCGATCGACTATCTCCTTAATAATGGATCCTATATCGGGAGTTTGATGCAACTCGTTAACCGAATTCCACGCCGATGGATTCCAGTTAACCGAAGCCGATGTTGGTGTACGGGAACTGATGTTTCCACTATTGTTAGCGAATTGATTGCTAGTATCGTTGTCTTCACCATATATCACCAGGTTGGCTGTACCAGAATCAGTCTCGTCGGTTTCAAACTCAATATAGGCACTATTAATCGTCGCACCCTGGGGTATAGCAACATTCGTGAAACGCATACCAACAATTTGAAGCCCCCCATGATAACTGTCATAACTCATTTCCAGATCAGTGCTGTCTCTATACATATCACCGTCCGAGATTCTTTCTTCAGCATCATCATTACCTGCCGCGACTCTGACCGAAACGGTAGCCGCCATAGCACCCGAAACCTGAAATACCAGCCAGGCGAGTATAAGAAATTTGAGCGATAATTTAAGCATGAATGTTGATTGCTCAAAGGTCTCCAGTAAACACTTCTACTCTGTAAGCATAGTGGTAATCCTAAAACATGACAGTTTTTCCTCAAAAAACAGACATATCATTAATTTGTACTGATAAACGGTTGTTTTTTAAAAAGATAATAGCATATTGATTTGGCTTAAATTATTATTCACCTGAGTAGCAGACACTGGAACTTTAATGCCAAAATCACAGGTAAACCATATCAGTGCCAAGAAGGCCTGGGATCTGATTCAGAGCGAACCGCGAGTAGCTTTCATCGATGTACGCTCGGATATGGAATATCTTTTTATCGGACACCCCCAGGGCGC
>JAAEOZ010000145.1 GCA_024222685.1 Gammaproteobacteria bacterium
ACGGGCTTTGCATATTTTTTGTTGGTTGCTGCCATGTTGGATCTCGGCTCAGCGGGAGCGAGCCTAACTATAACTGAAAAAACATAATCATAAACCATCGACCAATAGTTTTAAATTGAAACTTTTATATAGTTCCAGTGGCAACCATTACAATCCTGGATCTGCCGGGGTTATCCGCCTTAGTGCGTATAATGTATATTATGTAAAGTAGAATATTTGTCGATGAGTGTTCGGACCACTAAAGAAAACCCACTCTACTGCTAAAACCCGGAGTTTCCGGTGCGATTCTTCAAGAAGGAATTATTTTATACGTGAAATATAATAAGATATCTTCCAGCACCGTGTCGGGTTGAGTTATCAGCTCACACTCCTCCTCGATAGAAAACTGGTATTCGCCCTTGCGGCTGCCGCTAAAAACGTCTGAAACGTCGCAGGATGGCAGCCCTCCCAAAAAGTCATCTGGAGCAAAATCGGCAAAAGATGTTTCGTTGATATTTGTCCTGAATCCCGCAGTACTCTGACCTACAGGCACCTGCAGGCAAAGTTTTGCATCTTTTTGTACCCGGTCTGGCTGACCTTTCCCAGGAAGGTATAGATCGCGCTCCTGGGGTGCCCGGGATCCTGTTCATAGGCATAACCGAAGTCGGTTGATAGAACCAGGCAGTTGGCGCCGATTTCCTCGTCGGGAAAATGATGGAACATCAGGACGCGTTGACAGAGACGGTAAGTCCTGAGTTCAAAACCGGCGCGATAGCTGGAAAAAGGATCGGGACGACAGCCCCACTCGGCGCTATCGTTCGGCAGTGGCTGCATCACATCGTGCTCGCCATAGTCGAAGACAACTTCAAACAACCACGGGTTTTCATCAGGCACGAGGGCGCCGGCTGGAGCTGACGGCCAGGGCTGATCAGCGCTGAGCTCAGGGTAATAAGGCACTGTGTTAGCATAGAAAATTCGTTTTAAGTACCGGTTCGAGCTACGGCTTTGCGGGTTTCGGTTTACTTCATGCGCGGCAGAAACTTCAATACTGGCCGAGTCTTCCGGCTTGTATTGATAGACAACCGCATTGCCTTTGTCGTCGTGGCTTTCGCAAATCAGCCAGCTGAAAATCCGGCTATGATCGGAAGGATCATGGATTCGGCTTGCGCAGGTCTTGCCATACCAGCTGGTGATGTTATCGCGGCTGATTGATCGCCAGAACGTATCGACCGGTTCATCCTCCTGGACCCAACATTCTATGCGCGCAAAAAGTCCCTCGATTCGCGGGCGGTAATAGCGGATAAGGTAGTTCTTGTTATCTACCCTGCGCGATGGCGGCAGCCCTTCGTGTCGCCCCTCTTGTGCCGGTGAAACGGGTATCGGCACGAGATCTTCCGCACCCGACAGAATAAAGCTGTCGGGGATTTCGCTATCTCCGTATCGGGGTAACCCCTTGTCCGTTTTGCGGCTAATGGCGGGCAGCGACATATTCCAGCCGAAGCCGAAAGGGCCATTGCCGGCGCCAGAGTCGTATGAAAGGGAGAGTTGTGGCCCGAAACCAGACCGCCCTGAGCTGGTCGCGATGGGCAGGGTCATCGAACCGGTGCCGGTTACCGGATTAGCCGCAAATTTCTCCCCCAGTCCGCGGATTGCTCCGCCGCCCCTGGGCAGGTTAATCGAGGGCGTCTGAGGCGAATCCGCCATATCTTTACCCGCAGTTACTTCAGCATTTCTCATTACTTCCCTGTCTTATTGAATCCGGTAAAAATTCCGGATGTCTAACTTATAAGAGAGTTCTTTACTCTCCTTATGTCTACTTAATCCTACTCTTCTGTTGATTCTCGAGAAGCTGGTTTTTGTCGTTTAATCCCGCAAAAAAAGCATACTATTGATCCAGATCAAAAAAATACCGATGCCGCCGATCTCCTGGATATGGACCTGAAAAACAATTTCGTCGCCAGCATCTTAATCAGTCAGCTGCCGATATGTCCGGCCATAAATCTGTCGACAGATACTTTAATCCGCTGCCACATACCAGTATCGCGACAACCTCACCTTTGCCGGACCCTGTAATATCATTGACTTCGCTCCTGATCGTGTCGCTTCTGGTAAAAAAGGATACTCAGGCGGTAAAGATGATAATCCTGTTTTGAATGATCAAACTGATCCCATCAAAAAGGCCAATGAAGTTAATCAGTTGATTCGGGGTACCGCAAACCAGCAGCGGCAAGTGTTAGAAAAACAGATCCAGCAATAAGTAGAATGAGGTGCGTCTGCTATGGAAATCCCGGTGATCCAGCCCCCTGCCTCTGGTGCCTGTTATAAGCATGCTCGCTAATATCGCCAAATTTCAAAGATCAGACCGGATGTCGACGCTTTTATCTTGAATCGACAGTATGACTCTACTTGAGCATTCGCTGAGTCAAAACCGTGATTGTATTCGCGTCTCGGCATCGCGCGTCGATGGCGGTATAGACAAGGCAGTGATCAAAGCGGTTTTACCCATCATGACGCGGGTAATCAGATTAAAAGCCGTATTGACGCCACTGCCCTCTCTGCAACTAGTCAGGATCGCGAAGATGCCGTCTGATTCGGCTTCACTAATCATGCTCGGGCTGATTTCCCATTGTTTGGCGAGATCCGACTTATTGAATATCATGATGCTAGGTATGGCGCTACCAAGCTGCCTTTCGGTCTCTTGTCTAAACTTCATCGCTGTATGGAGGGTTTCCAGTCGGGTGCCGTCAATCACATAAATGATTGCCGAGGCGCCCTTGAGATAGTTGAGAAATCCGCGCGAGGCATGATCCTCGCTCTGAATATCCCATAACATCAACTGCACCTTGTCGCGATCTACAGCGAGCACGGTCTTATCGATTTTGGCACTGGCATTGGCCAGGTAAGCCTCGCTGAATTTTCCATTCAGGAAACGGTAAATCAGGCTGGATTTGCCGACCCCGCTGGCACCCAGAATACATACTTTCTTGTTATACATGCGTCTTCTCTAATCATCTTAACTACACCGAACAGATTGCGCTGTGTCCCTGTATATTATTGCCAGCCGACAAAGCCTGGCTCTCATTTCTGATGTGAACAAATGTTAAATGGGGCCTGATCATGATTCTGAGACCTGTGACACAATAATATTCGCATTATCCATAGAAGTTTTTTATTGCTACATATTCAAAAACAGTGGTTTGACCCGTTATTCGCCGAAATCGGCTGATATATCGATAAACAGGTATATTGAGCCTGTTATTTCAAATCAACACACTGACCATTCCAACGCGGATCGGGCCTTCGAGCAGTACCAACGTCGCGATAATTTGGACCCTCATAATCTCCGCGCCCAGTCGATCTATCGTGACCAATAGCGCATTGCTGAGGCCAGAATTTCATCGATGTGCCTGTTTATATTCCACGATTGCGATTTATTTAGGCATAATCTAACCACTTTGCGAAACCCTTTGACGAGGTTAGTTAATTAATGCCCCATTCGACCTATTTGCCTGAAAAAATGGGCTCCGCCACCATCGAACCGAGCGGCAGTTTTGAAGCAGGCTCATACCAGGAATTCACCCTGACCTACAGCGCCGGTTAT
>JAAEOZ010000146.1 GCA_024222685.1 Gammaproteobacteria bacterium
CCGCCATTGCCTGGAAATAATAAACCACAATACTAATCACGCCCCAGCTGAGTCCGACCACCACGCCGGCATCGAGAATTCCTCGCCAGGGCTGACTGATCTGGTTGAAGATTAATATCAGTACCACAATAGCGAGCGTCATGACATAGGCGGTAATCATGCGTCGACGCGTAGCATGAAAATAACCCATACAAAATAACGGCGCCAGCAGTATATAAAGGGGTTTGGGATTCGACTTCAGATACCTGGCTCTGGCTGCTACCCGCGGTGAGAAACTTTTCTGAAAGCCTTTATAACCCTCGCTATGCGCCATAAACAATATATTACCGACCAGAATAAGCCAGTGATACCACATAAACGAAAACTCAAACGAATCTATGGTAATGACCGTTAGCCTGTAAACAGCAAATAACAATAGTACACAAACGCCTGCAACACCCCAGATAGCACCGAAACGGCCTGCCAGAGAATTGTTATATGCCAGATCCTGATCGATCATGGTTCTAATACCCGGAAAAAAATAAAAAGAATAGGATGAATTTAATCACTGATTTAATATACAGCTTCCAGGGCAATGTGAAAAATGATTTATGTCATCAATATCATCCTTACCCACATATCCTCAAAAAACCGATAGCCCCTCGACTCAAGATTGCTTCTGCTTTTGTTGTTTGCGATTGAATATAAACAGGCCGCTGGCGGCGATTACAAGCGCTCCGCACCATGTGCTCAAAACCGGCATTTCTCCCCACACTAGATAACCGACAATAGCGGCAAAAACAATAGCCAGATACTCGAACGGTGCCAGCAAACTCGCCTCCGCGTATCGAAACGAAATCGTCAACAGCCATTGCTGCCCACCACAAAAAATTCCGAAAATTATCCAGACCGGCCAGTCATTTGCTGGCAGTATAAATGAGCCACTTAGCACTACCCAGCTGGTACAGACAATCATACCCAGGCTATTGTAATAAACCCCGATAGTGGCCGGTTTTTCACTGCTGCTTAAGCGGCGCAGCCAGGTCGCAACCAACGCGGCTGTAAATGCCGAGGCAATCGCAGCTGCAACCCCGATATTCCAGCCAACGCCTCCAGGTTGTGCAATTAATAGCACGCCAGTAAACCCGGCAACAACCGCCAGCCAGCGTCGGATACCAATGGTTTCGCCTAGAATAAAAACGGATAAAACGGTAATAAAAACAGGTGCGGCGTAAACCAGCGCCGTTGCATCGGCTATTGGAATTGTCGATACTGCAAAAAAGAAAAGCCCCAGACTGATAATACCGGACACACTTCGTATTGCATGGTCACCGATACGGTTCGTTTTCAAGCCTGGAACACCACTGTTCGTCAGCAGTATTATCCAGAAGATTAATGCTGCAAAAATAAAACGAAACATCAATATCTCGTTGAGCGGATAACCTACTGCGAGATGCTTAACCGTGGCACTAATCAATACCATCAACAATAAATTGCCAATCATAGAAACAATACCAAGTGTTGGGTGGTCTCGGCGTTCTGACAGACTGGCGGGAGTAGAACTCATACTACTTATTTTTTCGAGGGCGCAATCGCGCAAGCCTAGGTGAATTAACAACACCTGGCAAATCAATTATTTCAGATTTTAATCCACTCGTCATGGCGCAGCATAAATGGAGTTGCCAACCATCCGCGTAAAAATCTACGTTAAGCCGGGTATCCTTTCGCTACCTTCAAATGCTAGAATTCTGACACTTTTTTTAAACTTCATGGAACATCAAATGAGCAAAGCCAAAGTCGCTTTTATCGGTCTCGGTGTCATGGGATACCCCATGGCTGGTCATCTGGCCAACGCGGGTTATGCAACCTGTGTTTACAATCGTACCACCGCGAAAGCAGAGCAATGGTGCAAGAACTATAGTGGCAGCTTTGCTGGCACACCACGCGAGGCCGTTGTAGATGCTGATTTTGTGTTTGTCTGCGTTGGTAATGATGATGACTTACGCTCTGTGGTTTATGGTGACGATGGTGTTCTGGCAGGCATTAAAGGTGATGCAATTCTGGTTGACCACACAACAGCTTCGGCCGATGTAGCGCGAGAAATTGCTGGCAAGGCCTCGGTTGCCTTTCTCGATGCGCCGGTTTCGGGTGGCCAGGCGGGTGCCGAAAATGGCGTATTGACGGTGATGATCGGTGGAGAGCAGGCTTCTTACAACGCGGTAAAACCGGTAATCATGAATTATGCTCGAGCAGCCGAGCTACTCGGGCCGGTCGGCTCCGGCCAATTGACCAAAATGGTTAATCAAATCTGTATCGCGGGCCTGGTTCAGGGCCTGTCGGAAGGTTTGAATTTTGCGCAGAAGGCCGGACTCGATGGAGCCAAAGTAGTCGACGTCATTTCCAAAGGAGCAGCGGGCTCCTGGCAAATGGAAAACCGCGGTTTAACCATGCTAAAAGATGAATTTGAATTTGGTTTCGCAGTTGACTGGATGCGTAAAGATCTGGGCATTTGTCTTAAGGAAAGCGAGAAGAATGGGGCTAAATTACCAATTGCCACCATCGTCAACGATTATTACGGTGAAATACAGGAAATGGACGGCGGTCGCTGGGATACTTCCAGTTTGATTCGTCGATTGACTCGGTAGGTTGATTGGTTGGCAGGCGTTTGAGCTGAGATTATTTAGGAGCGGTTATTTACCAGGCTTCCTCGGATGCCCACTTTTCCCACTGCACTGGCGAGAAATACAGACTAGTAAAGCACCATCCATTTAATGATATGATTACGCCACAAAAAACAGTCACCAAAGGATCACCACTATGTCGAGCTATCCAACTCTATCCGAAATGGGTATTAATAACCCCGGTCAAATCGAGCGCTATTCTCTGAATACGGTTAACCATATTGATATTCTTCGCGTTATCTATAAACGCACAAAAGGTTCATTATTGCCTGCAAGTAAGCGTTTTGAATTCGGTCGTTCATCAAAGACCGTGATGGCTGATAGCGGCACACAAAAAACAGAGATTGTTCACGAAATATCACCTTTTGTACGAAAGGCCGTGAAAGAGCTCGACCAGATAATCAGTTCGCAAAAATCGAATATCGAACATGCCAAGCTGGTCAAAGAAGAGTTACAGCGTTTACATCAGGAAATGGCGAGTCGCCTGGAGTATATCGAGTCGCTGATTGACGATATGTAGCTGCCCCGACAGCCATGGAAAATGAATAGATCTATTACATGTTGCAGGCCCTGACCTCGAAACTGGCTTATACTCGGCCCACGACTCAGAGTAAAACAATTCTCGCATCATGACTACTCTTGAACGACGGTTCCAGGTTGAAGTGCTGCCCGACCTCGCATGGGAAGAATTCCTGCGTCGGTTCCTCCATGCTGAGGAACTCGGCTTCGACCTCGCAACGACAGCAGACCAATTTGTGGACTGGAAAAACCCCTCTGTACCCTGGTTTGATGTGTGGACCGCTCTCGCTGCAGTGGCGCAGGCAACCGATCGCATCAGGCTCGCACCCTGTGTTGCCCAGATTCCGATGAGAGATCCGGCCACGTTCGCACGACAGGTGGCCACCGTCGATCACATCTCTGCTGGGCGCGTTGAAGCGGGGCTCGGGGTAGGGCTCACCGTTGATCCAGGCTACGCCATTATAGGTGTTCCGAACTGGGACAATCCCGAGCGTGCCCGCCGCTTCAAGGAGTATGTCGAGATCGTTGACTCTATGCTTTGCGGCTCTCCGACGGAATACGCTGGTGAATACTACACCGTTGAGTCTGCAACCGTGCACGAATCGGTTCAGTCACCACGACCTCCCATCACGATAGCAGCTATGGCCCCGAAGATGATGCGCTGTGCCGCGACATACGCGGATACGTGGAACTGCATGAGCTTCGGCGCAGGTTCAGAGAAACTGATAGCGGATGCGACAGAACTCAAGACGAAA
>JAAEOZ010000147.1 GCA_024222685.1 Gammaproteobacteria bacterium
CCCCGACCTCAGGTTGAATCTCGTAACCGCTCCAATCTTCGGGATATACCTGCAATGTCACCAAGTGATGAAAACTCGAATAGCTATAGATTGCCACGTCGCTGTCGCTGCTCACAATGACGAATAATCAGAGCTTCCCTGGGTAATTCACTCTCATGACGCCAGTTGGTCATCACTCTGACTATAAGGCTGATAATGCTCGATCAACCGCCTTTCATAATCATCATTGTCAGTTGAGGTATTTTTAAATGCCGGGGTCTCTAGCATGGCCTGATACCAGCGATGGAATCGCTGCCAGCTCTCACCTTCTACAGGCAACTCGAAATCGCGATAAAACCTGAGCAATTGTACAATGCGATAGGCAAATGGAATCAGGCAGATATCCACTGCGCTGACTTTTTCGCCTGAAAAATAAGGTCCTCTCTGGTCCATTGCTTCGATAAACCTGGTTAAACCGTCCAGCAGTTTATTAAGCGATTTCTCCTGCGGGTCTTTCAGATAACGATAAAAATATGGCGTAATTTTATTGCTGACCTGATCCATCCAGTATTTCTGTTCGGCGCGCTGATCAGGCTGGTCAGCGAAGATGGGATTCTGTTCTGGATACATATCTTCGAGATATTCCAGAATGCGGTTCGATTCGACAATTGTTGATTCACCACCATTGTCATTTACCTGCGCCAGAACCGGCACCAGTGCCGTACCGCGCGATGTCTTCAACCACCAGTCGGTTTGATCGTAAGGATCGACCTCAACATATTCAAAATCGATGCCTTTGTATTCAAGCGCAATCCAGGCGCGTTGTGCGAAAGGACAATACCAGGCGCTATAAAGTTTCATGGGAAATACCTGCAGATAATATTCAGGACAAAACTATTCTGTGAATATTCTATCAAGAAATGACTCAAACAAACCCTCTATAACGTCAATCGAATTATTCAAGGGGTGATCACCACTAATGACATGCAAGCTGCAGTCGGCTTCCTTTGCGTATTGAATGGAATGTTCGACAGGAATAACTTCGTCCGACCAGCCGTGCACAATTTCTATGAGCGGTGATTTTGAAAGATAACTCTGTTTATTGTATTCAGGTATAAATAAAGCGGGCGCAATTAAAAACACGGCCCGGGGGGCGACAACTTCAGACACTACCAACGATACATACCCACCCATACTCGAACCAACCAGAATAAAGTCATCCTGTTCACCTTTTAATACGGTAATTAACCGATTAACCCTGAGGTCAGGATCCATAATATCGCTATAGTCGATACTCTCAACATGACAGCCTGCTTTTTCTGCAATCTGCGATAGCCTTTTTATCTTGAAACCCCAGGGCCCGCTCTCCTTGCCATGTGAAAATATGACTTTCATACTATTCCTTTTTTACAATCATTACCTTCAATGGAATTCCTGGCAACCACCAGCATTCAACAGGGATAGCAACAGGTGCGCATGTTCTGCCGCTTCGCTGCCCCGCGAGGTCAGATAGCCACCATCTGACCGGGTAATAAAGCCATCATCGAATAACCGTTGTGCAGCGGCAATGACTCCGGGATCCGCTGACCTGTGAATTTTAATACCGTCCAGGCCGGTAGAACTGTGATACAGCATTAACACATGCAACTCTTCGAAATTTTCCAGGGTGAATTTCATTTGATCTCCTCTGTTTTTATAATGTTCTGTTGTTTTGTTTTGCCTC
>JAAEOZ010000148.1 GCA_024222685.1 Gammaproteobacteria bacterium
GGCAGCTTGAATCTTCAACAGGTTTCGACCTTCGTCCTCGATGAAGCCGATCGCATGTTAGACATGGGTTTTCTGGCCGACATCATGCTGATCAAAGACAGCCTGCCCGGCAAGCGACAAACCGTTTTGTTTTCGGCCACCTATGCCGATGAAATTGTGAGCATCAGTCGTGCAGTTCAACAATCTCCAGTCAAGGTTCAAGTTGAAAAGTCGCATCACATGGAAGAGATCAAACAGACTTTTTACGAAATCCGGCAAGACAGGAGAACCGAGACACTGGTTGCCTTGCTCGAACACTTTCAACCCGAATCCACACTCGTGTTCTGTAACCGCAAGCAGCAATGCCAGGATTTAAAAGACGAGCTATGCAAGCGAGGGTTTCACGCGTTGAGCTTACACGGTGATCTGGAGCAGTTTGAGCGTGATCAGGTTCTGATTCAGTTCGCAAATCGCAGTAGCTCAATTTTGATTGCAACCGATGTCGCCGCTCGAGGGCTGGACATCAAGGACCTGGCTGCAGTCGTCAACTTTGAAATAACCCCGGATCCTGAAATTCATATCCATCGGATAGGTCGTACCGGAAGAGCGGGTAATGAAGGTTTGGCGCTGAGTCTTTTCTGCCCGGGCGAACAGGCTCAACTTGATGCCATTGAACGTTATCAGGGCAGCCCGATAACTATTGAAAATCCATCTAATTTGCAACGCAAGGCGGGTTTTAGTCTAAAACCAGCCATGGAAACCCTGTTCATCAACGCTGGAAGAAAAGACAAAATCAGGGCCGGTGATATTTTAGGTGCATTGACCGCCAATTCCGAATTGCCCGGCAAGCTCA
>JAAEOZ010000149.1 GCA_024222685.1 Gammaproteobacteria bacterium
CCGAATCAAGAACCTTGGATAAGCCTTCGAACCGGCCAATCAAATTGATAGATCCCGTCCCGAAGCGGTTTCTTGGTTCTTTATCTTTGAGTGACCGCTGTTGGCCGAGGCTGTGTGAAAACTATTTTCGAAATCTGAATGTGGTTTTTCATGGCTTGTTCGTGGCTGTATTCGCCTGATGAGTGGGTAACGCAGGTCAATATAAGTCCGAAAGCCAGGTTGGAGTGGGAGAAAAATCTTCGACTACTCAAATTACTGGAGTTTCCACACGGCCTCGGCCGAAGGCAGCCGCCCAGGTCGCTCCTACGAGTGTCTCCCTTGGAGAACGCAGGCCTAACACCTTACTCTGGTTACTTCAGGTTTCAGCATCCTCTGTAATAGCATATCCACCTGATTCATCGTTGACTTCATCGCCGACCAGCGGTGGGTTGAAAATGGCAATGGCACGCACCTCTGTATCCAGATTGTATCTGTGACGCTCATGTTTATCGAAAGCATAGAACACGCCTGGCTCCAGTTTATAAATCTCCCCTGTTTCAATAATCTCAACAGTTCCTGTTCCTTCAAGAACATAGACGGCCTCAATGTGGTTTTTATGTTCAACCTCAAGGTCGATATCTGATGAACCGACGGCCTCGGTTACCGTGAATCCCAAATTGTCAGATGCAACCGCTAATCGGGCACTCACGAAGCCATCAGCTTCCACAAAATTCTTCGTGCCCTTCATTTCCTCAAATGTACGATGAATCATGTTGTTACTTCTCTCCTGATTTGAAATTCGTAGCCGGGAGTATAAGAAAAGCAAATGTAATTTAATAGAAATGCAATAAAGTATTGAGGACGTAATACCGAATTGCCGGATTTTACTGTACCCCGTCAGCCCGAGTTGGACAGATTGACCTGATTGCTTAAGAGACAGTTTTAGCTCATCGTTAACCCGAAGAGGAAACGATGATGACAAACAAACGAAGTGCAGAAAAAACCTTATCGAGATGGCACTACCCACGTCATCTTTGAGCCACTGGATTTCATGGCTCGGCTTGCTGCCCTGGTGCCGAAGCCAGAGATAATTTTGCACGGAAGGTATGATCGTGGCTAGATGGGCTCGAAATTGCGACCATTTAACGCAAATCTGATCTACAAAACATGCCTTGGTAACGAGAATTAGCTTGAGCTCAATTGTCCGCAAAGGGCACTTCAGAGTCGTTCATGCACCACCCCACGAATGACCGCTATTGGCCGATCCGAGAAGCCTAGCAAGTTAATCTGAGCGTCAGCTTCACGCCCTGAGGTATTCAGTCAAGCTGATTCAAGCATTTCTCGTCTCTTGACCAGGGGTGACCCACGTCGCTCCAGGGCTTTAAGATATCTAGATTCGTCGTATGCGACACCGG
>JAAEOZ010000150.1 GCA_024222685.1 Gammaproteobacteria bacterium
CCGGCGATACGGCGTGAGAACTTAACCGTAGTGACACACGCTCTGGCTCACAGGATTGTCTTTGAGGGCAGACGCGCGATTGCTGTGCTTGTCGAGAAGCGGGGAGAACTGCAGAGATTTGAGGCGGATCGAGAAGTAATTTTATCTACTGGCGCGATTAACTCACCACAACTTCTGATGCTCTCCGGGATCGGTGATTCCGCCCATCTCAGTGAGCACGATATTGCGGTCGTGGCTCACGTTCCAGCCGTTGGACGCAATCTCGAAAATCACCAGATAGCCCCCATCACCTATGCAACGCCAGAAGCTGTTTCACTCGCCAGCAAATTCAGAGGATTGGGGAAATACCGCATTGGCATTGAATGGCTGTTATTTAAATCCGGCATAGGTGCGTCGACAATGTGCGAAACGGGTTGCTTCTTTAAAAGTTCTGATGAGGCTGACTATGCAGACTTGCAGCACGAGTTCTATCCCCTGACCGCGGATCTGGGAGATCCCGAAGCAAACTTCAGTGACGGTTTTATGTTCTCCATGGGGCTGATGCGCCCGGAGAGTCGCGGCCGCGTTATGCTCAAATCTGCAAATCCGAAACAACCGCCGTCTATTCTTTACAATTTTTTTGCGACCGAGGCAGACCGGCGCGTGATGATTGATGGTTTGAAGCGAACCCGCGAAATGGCTGCGCAATCCGCTTTTAACAGCTTGCGACGTGAGGAACTCGCACCGGGAGCAGATATACAAACCGATGAACAGATTATGGCCTGGCTGCAGGCTAGCGTTGGCACCGAATATCATCCCTGCTCCACCTGCCGTATGGGTATAGACGAACATTCCGTCACCAACGCGCATGCGCTGGTTCATGAAACCGAAGGACTGCGAGTGATCGATGCGTCTATCATGCCGCATAACGTCACCGCTAACCTCAATGCACCTGTCATCATGATGGCAGAAAAACTCGCCGACGTGATTAAGGGCGATGCGTCAGCTGGCCACCAACACACTTGAAAGCCATTCAACGGGTAATCCGAAGCTGTAGTGTTTTCTACGTTGATCGTATGAGGTTGAGCACAATGATCAGGCTCTTCTAAATTCACATATCAGACTTCCACTTTCGATTTCGTATATTTCATGAGCCAAATTCAGCTCATTCGAAATAAATTTAAACTCTGATCTGCTCATCGCGCTAGATGTGAATCCGTCCTGACATACCACGATATTATTTCCGGTTTTTCCCTCATCTACAGGGCTTAGCAGGCCTGCATTTGATTGTTCACGAAACCATTTCAGACGATCCGGCCAGATTTTTTCAGAGTAAGTACAGCAAATTAGCTTACCGGTTTCATTTAATACTCTGCAGGATTCGCGAACTACATTTAGAGGATTATTTCCAAAAGCTGATAAACCATTTTGCATGCACAGGACAAGGTCGTACGAGTTATCAGGACTGTCGATACTAGTTACGTCGGCTTTGCGTACCGACACATTCTGGAGTAATCCAACATGCTCGAGGGCCAGTTCAATATTGTCAGGGGCGTTGTCGATACCTTCCAGATGATACTCAGAGCTTGCAAGAGATTTTAGTATTCGTCCATATCCACATCCTAGTTCCAATACTCGATATCCCGGTGCAATAAACCTGCGACAGAATTCAATTTCACCTTTCAGGTAGGCCACCACTTTGCTGTCAGCAAGGTCATATACCTGCTTTAAATGATTTCCAGACAGCCTTCTCAAGTAGTAATTATCTATCACCAGAGAATCTCATATTATTTTTGTAATTATTTTATGCCCCTGGCAATTAGGTGGTTCGAATTTGCCCCCAGGTTTACGTTCAGGAGCAAGGGCGTTCACTTGCATTCGGACCGACAAATGAAGTTATGAGTCGATCTGATGTCATCTCCGCCTATATTGGAGGTAACTGACAAGTGCTGCATGTGAAAAATCTTACTGCTGACTATACCTACATTATAGCAGTGCGTGATTTTTCTTTTTCTGCCTCAGCTGGAGAAATCACTGGCCTTATGGGCGCAAAAATGTGAATTTGGGATATCTCGTTAGAATTTGAGATCCCTCTCAATTTACGGTTCTACCTGATTTTTTATTGTCCGAGGTACTTCTTGAAGAACTGCTGAACCCGATCTAGTGAATCCTGATGGGCCCTGGGATCGTAGTAGTAAGCCGAAACCCCTGTCGTTGCATCATTGCTGGTATAAGTTGGATACCTCGGGTCGTCGTAAAAATGAGTCGCGCCCGGATAGACTTTCAATTCGATCACCTGGCCTGGGTTCCTGCCCTCC
>JAAEOZ010000151.1 GCA_024222685.1 Gammaproteobacteria bacterium
GGCAGCCAGGCCGGTATCGGCGGTGAAAACAGTTTTTGGCCTTCGTTCACCGATATCATGATGGTGATCACGATGATCTTCCTGATGGCGACCAGCATTCTGGTGGTGCGCAACTGGCAACTGGTCGCCGAACTGCAGCAAAGCATCGCCGCCGAGCGAATCGCCAGTGAAATGATCGAATCGACCTCACAGGAAAACGCGACTCTGGAAGAGCGACTCGCCAACGCAGAACAAAGCAATTCGATTCTACGCTTACGTCTGCTCAGAAAGGATGAAGAGCTCGAACTCGCACAGAGTGCAATACGCGAACAGGAATCCAGTATCGCTGCTATGGAACTGCGCAATAGTGAGCTGCAACTGGCCTTGCAACAGTCCGAGTCTCAGCTCGCCGCGGCAAATCTGGAAATCGATGCCACCACTGCACAATTCGAGGAATTATCGCGCCAGATAGCGACTCTGAACCAACAGTTGGCCCAACAACAACTGGACAGCGAGCAAACCCGGACCCAGCTTGAGCAGGCCCGCGGACAAATAGCGAGCCTGTCGGAGTCGAGCATCCAGCAACAACAGAACATCGCCCAACTGACCCAGGAGAAAGCGCAACTCAGCAGAGAACTCGAAGCTTACAACCAGCAACTGTTAACCCTCAAAGGCGACTACGAAACGGTTAAATCGAAATATGAAGAACTGATTAAACCCGCACGCAGCGCCAAGGGTAAATACATCGCCGAGGTTTACTATGTCAAGGGTGCGTCTGGTGAAGTGATCCGCTACAAGCAACCTGGAGACGACGGTTTCAGCCGGCTCAGCCTGGCTGAAGTCGAAACCCGACTCGATCAGTTAAAGCGTGAACACGGGAAAAATCTGTACGTCAAAATTATCATACCGCAGGACAGTGGGCTGACTTATAGCGAAGCCTGGCAATTCATGCGCAAGCTGCTGGTGAAATACGATTACTATTACCAGTAATAAACGGGACTTTGCCTGTCAATGTTGATCGAAACAGAATCTCTCAGCGTCTAGCGATTTCCATCTTGCTGATAATCAGAAGGCCTGCGATGGTGAAATCCGTTGTCACTTCCACTACACCTGCTGACGCGTGGCGGTTTTTTACTGCCTGGGTATACCTGCTCTCCTTGCAATCGACTCCAGTTCAGTTAATCCAAACTTATCTATCTTGCCCGATACGAGATCATTTAACCGATTTTCGTTCATCCCTAGTCTCTCTGCCTTATCCCCTTGCAAGGCGTTCAGGCGTCTTTCTATCAGGATTAATAGATCGGATCTAGCTTTAAGGTCGACTCTGTCCTTGGGGGCGTCAACTAAAGCTTCCCACACATTTTCATAAATCATGACCACACCTCCGCTTGCTTGAATTTTACCACGCGGGGTAACTGCACAAGACCTGGTTTCGGTGAGAAATAATTTACTATTTGGCAATAGATATCCACATTGCCATAAAAAAGATTTGGCGAAGACGCTGAGAATAGTATTAGTTTGTAGCTTCTATTTGCGTAACGGGGTCAGGGCATTGGTAACCTGTACCCACATCTAACGCATTCCATCACTTCGATCGAGCTTTCAAACCCGCACTTTGGGCATTTCTGCATCGTTGCCTGGTCATGTGAGTCAGGTGAGACTAAATCGATCATTTCAACGCCATGATTTAGTTTTTTCAGTTCACCCAGGATTTGCTTATTGATGGATGATGATTCCCTTGCACTCTTGCGAATCGAGAATATGGCAAACGAAAGTAATACCCATAGGATTATTAATACAAGAATAAAGAACGCGACGGCTAGCCCGATATCGGACTGGAAAAAGCTGATGAAATCTGCCATGCCAAAACCCTACCAACTGAGGACTACTATTAAACAAAATAGTGAACGAGTAGAAGCTGGAGTGGTTGTATGTAATCAACATGACTCGCTGAATAGATTCCCACTCATCCAGCATCCAAGATACAACCACCTCCAGCAGTCATTTTGATCTTAATCAAGCAAAATATTATAACTTTCGTAAAGTGCCCATGCTCAATCATAAAATGGGCACGATAAAGAGGCGATAAATTTACCCTGCCCATAGTATGCCTGAAAAGAGATAGAACGCTATACACCCTTCCCACGCGCGAGTATTCCTGAACCACCTGGATTTTGCAGGCTGTGATCTTGTAGTGGTCAAATGAAACCGGGCACCAACATAGGTGGTAAAATTGCCACACCTTTCACTTTCTACTGTTTGAGAGTTACCCGATCGCAACACTGAGATTGTAGCGAGAGCTTGACATCAAGGACGACGTGAGTGTCTGCTCGAGGCC
>JAAEOZ010000152.1 GCA_024222685.1 Gammaproteobacteria bacterium
TATTATTTCTCAACAGTGTTGCACCCCTACACATAGAAAAGAGCTTGTGATAAATTTCAGCGACTTTAACAAACTGTATACCATCTGGTTGAGCAGATGTTGCTGATAGCCTTGCTGAAGCAGGTTTAAAATATTCAGATTGAAGACTGAACGGGATAAAACAGGTATGAAAAAAATAAACAGTGTTCTTTGCCTTGGACTCGCGCTTGTGCTTTCTGGCTGCGGCAGCGCACCAAAGGTTGAACCAATATCGACTCCTGTTCTGGAAGCGGCGGTTGCCGAGGTTGTGGGTCTGAAGAAAGCAGCCGACATAGATCAGGCTGATTTGCTCTCCTTCGAGGAGTATACCGATGGATTGGAATATCTGGGCAGGGCACAGCACGGTTTAGCTAGCAATTATGAAGGCGAATATATCCTCGAAAAAGCAGCGAGGGGGAAAGCTCAACTTCAGCAGGCACTGAAAAATTCTCTGGATAGAACACCCAACGCCGTACGCATACTCGAATCGAGAAAGTCCACGCTCGACGCCGGTGTGAAAAACAGCTTGGAGCTGGCAGAAGCGCTCGCCGATCTTGATGACGATCTAAGAGACGAAACAGATAATTTCGCACGTTCTCTCGAACCACTCGAATTCTCGGAATTTCAAAAGAAATACTTTGCCCTGGAAATCAAAGCGGTTCAGTTCAGGGAACTCGACGCGGTCAAAGAATCCATTCAGGGGGCTTCCCGGAAAGAAGCAAAAGACCTCGCACCCAGGTCGTTGAGAACAGCCATGCTGGATGTAAGCGAAGCTGAAAACCTGATTGCGCAGAGCCCTCGAGACCCCAGGGTTTACCAGGTCATTCTCGACCTGGCGATTGGAAGCTCGATTTTTCTAACTGATGTAATGCAGGTTATCCTGGATGCACCGGGAACGCCTGAGGACGTCGCAGCAAGAATTGTCGACCAGAACAGGCAGTTAGAAGCCCTTTCCAGAAATGTTGGAAGTTTGCAAAAAGACCTGAAGGCAACCCAGTCAACCCTGGTGGAGACGGAAAGTTCGTTGAAGCAGAAAGAGACCGCGCTGATTGAAACTGAGGGCGCGCTAAAACTACAGGACCTGGAATTGAAGTCCGCTCGTACAACCCTGCTGGAAACGGAGACCGCCCTGATCCTGCAAAATGAGCAACTGGAGAAATCCTCCATGCAGATCAGATTTCAGCGCGCTATGGATCAGGCCGTGGAGGAATTTTCCGACGAAGAAGCATCGGTTTACCAGAAGAGTAGCAAACTGATATTCAGGCTCAAAAAGATTAATTTTGCCTCCGGCTCCGCGACCATTCCTGCAGCGTCTAAACCGATCCTGGCGAAGATTAACGATATAATAAAAAACCTCGGCGCTGAACTGGTTGCGGTGGAAGGTCATACTGATTCGGTCGGTGCCGCCGAACTGAATAAAAACCTTTCTACAAAACGAGCAGTTTCGGTGGCTAAATACCTGGCGTCGCTCGCTGGAGGCTACAAGACTGGCTATGTCGGTTATGGGGAGTCCCGGCCCATCGCTTCCAACGACACCAAAATAGGCCGCGCGATCAATCGTCGGGTGGATCTGGTGGTAACGGCCAGGAAATAGCTGTTAAA
>JAAEOZ010000153.1 GCA_024222685.1 Gammaproteobacteria bacterium
CCGCGTCGAACCGGATTCAGCCGGCCTGACAAGGACTGATTCAACAGGTATAGATTCCGGTACCGTTCACTTTCGTGAACGGTACATCTCCGCTTTTCCACCGGCATGCTTTACTCAGAGTCGGATGATCCCCTGCGTACGCTTTAGACACCGAAAAAGAGGGCAGCATCTCTGACCGAAATAAAGCTGGGGGGCGCTTTCGAGGTGTCTGAACCCAGTTTGACCAATACCAAATATCGAACCGCTGCCCGCCTGGTTCGATATTCGAACCTGGTCGGTCTCCGCCCGAATCCGGCCTGTCAAATGTCGAAAGCCTGAGTGGATATCTCACGATCATCAGTATGATGTGCTTTATACAATAAGTCTTCTATCAGATTGATAAATATAAACTACTAAAAGAGTAATATCGAAGTTATATTGCTCAGATCTCCTAGGTCCACGGCACAATAGAACCCAGCCGGAATGGCCCGATGCTGTGGAATCCGCTGCCACTCTGAACATTTTCAGTGCATTAAACCAGTTCGATATTCGAACTTGGTTGCCCGCGTGATCCCCCAGCCTGTGGATAACTCATGAGGACCAAGTTCGATATTCGGTATACCGAAATTCGAACCTGGTGCCTGTTTTAGCCTGAATCAGACCATTCAAGGCGCTAGATGGCGGCACAAATACCCCAAACCGGGGAATGAAAAAACATATAATAATGATTAAGTATATTATGTAACTAACTAATAATTATTAATATAAAAGAACTAATTTCGGACAAAATAACTCAGTGCCAGATACTCCGCAGTACTGCATAATGCCTTCGAGACGGCCTGAGACTGTTGACACTGTCAACACTTTCAAGGCCCGCGACCGGTTCGAAATTCGAACTCGGCTGAAAGTAGTAGTAGTAGTTTTTATTTATAAAAACACTACTACTACGTCTTGTACAAAATTCCGCGCGCGCGAGGTCTGTTCGCCGCCGCATGTCTTTCCATTTCCGCCGTAATCTGTCAATTAACCGCAACACAGACGTGCAGGTTTTCCGCTTGTCGTTGAGCCGGGTATGCAGGCAAATTGGGCTCAATTTCCATCGACCCAATCGCCAGGGCAAACCCGATGCAATCAGACACCCCCGCAAGCACCGAGCAGCTCCCCAGCCTCAATCCACAACCAACCCTGGGCGCATTACGCGGCCAGGCCTGGTTGACCGTCCAGACCCGCCAGGCCCAGCGGCTGATCCGTGGACGCAATGGAACCACAGACAAACCTGCGATCATCGGCCTGGTTGGTTTCGCCGACCGTCTGAGACTGATCTGGCAAGCGGCCCGTAACGATGATCCCTATGCGGATTGGTGGTTGATCAGGATCCATGAGGCCATCGAACAGGCTCGTGCGCTCGTTAATCGGTCACAGTCCAAAATCGATGAACAACTGGCACAGTCTCCTGCCGTCGGGGTGAGGGTGGCAGCGTCACTGCGGCCTTACCGCCTC
>JAAEOZ010000154.1 GCA_024222685.1 Gammaproteobacteria bacterium
AGATTATATATCTTTCAGAGAGTATATAGAGGGATAGATTTTTAAATTATGATTCTATCTTTGCTAACTGCCATTATACTCAACTGGCGGTAAAATCATAAATCAAAGGACGCGATCCCGAAGGGGTGAGGGCAAGACTGCATGGACGCAGGAGATAGAGCAACGCAGGAGCAGTTACCGAGGGAAAGCCCGAGCAATCTCTCCAGGTTGAATTTATCGAGGATAATTAAGTTTCGTGTCCCCAGAATACCTGATTTCTTCTTTCTTCTGTGTAAAAGTAAGAGTATATCGCCTGTAAACGGTAGTCCTGCTTAGGATTTAAGCAGAACGACTCTATTTCTACCTTGCTTTTTGGCTAGATACAGTGCTTTGTCGGCTCGCATTCTCACATTTTCAATTGAAGTATCGTCGTCGCAAGATTCAGCAATACCGAAACTAACGGTCAGAGTTATTTTGCTTTTATCATATGGGACGACAATATCGGAGAATGATTGTCGCAATCGTTCTGCCTGAATTAGCGCAAATCTGGCTGTGGTTTCTGGTAGCAGAATGCCAAACTCTTCTCCTCCGATTCTGGCACAGATATCGGAAGCACGAATGCCTTCTATAATGCAATTGCTTACTGCCTTCAAGGTTAAGTCTCCAGCATGATGACCATAAGTGTCATTGATTTTTTTGAAAAAATCGATATCCAGCATGATGAAGGTAAACGTTTTTTCATTTCGCCGTGACTGTTCAATAATGGCATTACCAAAATAATCAAATGATCGGAGATTATTCAACCCAGTCAACTCGTCGGTGCGAGCCGACTTCTCAGCCTTTTTTTTCGCTTCCTCTAGCTCCAGAGTTCGCTCAAGTACAGTGTGTTCAAGGCGTAGGTTAATCTGATGTATTTCTTCGTTCGCCCCTTTTAGGCGTACCCAGGTGTGTGCTAATTTCCAACTAACGAAAAACATAACTCCAAGAATGATCGTGGTTGCGACCGATATATTGATAGCAGCCTTTGATGAGAGGGACTGAAATTCATTGTCTGGGAGCATAAGCACAACTTTCCAGAAATACTCTCTGGCATCCAGATGGGGCTGGATAATTGAATCTCTACCAGGATTTAGCTTATTTTTCAGAGGATAGATGGTATTAAAAGTCCATAAGCCTTGCGCATCTTCAAATTGTCCTTTTTGAGTACCTGAAATAGTGTCCCAGGCCGCTGGGTAATGGTAGCCCATTGAGGCTTCAGGTTTTTGATACATAAAGCCCCATTCCAGATCATCGGATGGCCCTCTTAGCCAGTAACCATCCCGATTAATTATCCACACCTGGGAATGGGTCCCTGCCATCATCTGGTCAAAATATTGAAGCATTCTCCCCCCCAAATAATTGAGCAGAACTATCCCCTGTTTGTTGTTTTTACTATCAAATACCGGTGTGCCGATTCGGAGCATAGGTTTGACCGGTTGCTCAATCTCACCGTGTTCAATATTGAGATCCAGTGGGGATAAATAAAATTCTCCCCGGCTTAACTTAATTGTGTCTGTAAAATAGTAACGATTGCCTTTACCTTGCAATCCATGCTCGGGGACGCCTAATGGTTTTCCGTTATTGAAATCAACTCTTGCTCGTTCCTGACCATTGGTGTCAAGCCATCGGATCTGGTCATAAATCCCCTTAATTTGACTAAATGCTGGCCAGTCGGCTGGGGGCAGCGTATAAAGCTCGTGATTTTCCCGGTTGATTAAATTAAGAAGCCCATCCTCCGTAGCGAGATAGGCCAGATCAATAATAATAGATTGAACAATAGTCTCAATTGAATTCACACCCACGTTTATTGCCGCTACCTCAGAGGAGCGTAATTCCAGCCTGCTCATATTGGATTCAGATTGAAATATGATAATCGCGCCACTAATGCATAGCAGCGCAAGAGGAAGAAACAATAGAAAAAATCGCTTTATAATCAGCGGAGAGTCCCGAATGCACTTAATATATTTATAGTATAGACCTGAAACACTAGCCCACTGCACATTCACCCAATATCTCTGGCAAATATCAAAGCATCCTCACGGCTATCTGCGGCACTAACGGTGGTGAGTTTTGGCGACTACCTGATTACGCTACCTGATAGTCGTTCGAGTGCCCACTACTCAATCAACGACCGTTAAATTTCGGTTTGCGCTTTTCGTTAAATGCCAGTACACCTTCGTAACGATCTTCGGTTGGCACAGTTCGATTATAGGCTTCTATCTCGAACGCCAGTCCATCGGCCAGCGACATTTGTAAACCACGATGGATGGACTGTTTTGCCTGGCGTACTGCAACAGGAGCATTGTTAGCAATGCGTTGTGCGGTTTCCAGCACGGCTGGTAACAACTCTGCGGATTTAAAAACCGTGTTGACCAATCCCCACTGCATCGCCTCTTTAGCACTAAATGGTTTAGCACTGAGAATTAATTCCTTGCAACGGCGCTCGCCAATTGCCCGCGCCAGTGTCTGCGTGCCACCTGCGCCCGGAATAATGCCAAGCGAGGTTTCTGTCAGTGCGAAGCGTGCATTATCAGAGGCGTAAACAAAATCCACCGCTGCCGCCAGCTCACAGCCGCCGCCATAGGCAGCACCGTTAATAGCGCCGATAATCGGTGCCGGACAATCGATTATTGCCCGTAGCATACGTTCGAAAATCAGGTGTTGTTTACCCCAGTCTTTATCACTCATGCCCTTGCGTTCTTTGAGATCACCACCAGCGCAAAAGGCACG
>JAAEOZ010000155.1 GCA_024222685.1 Gammaproteobacteria bacterium
ATCCTGAGCATGATTGACTGACAGGGCAATTGCGCCGCTCATAGTCAGTATCAAAACCGAAAGACCCAGGTCGAAAAAACCTTTCTGTTGTTTGCTTGTATTGCTCTTTAACTTCATTTGATTCACCCCTACTCAATTGTTAGTGGTGAATACTTTACCGGCGCATGGTTTCAGTCGGATTTCTGGCAGAGACCTTTTTGTTTCAATTGTTTCATGTGCTAATGTCATCGGTGTTTAGTCACATGCCGATTGTCAACAAGCCGCCGAAGAAATAGAAAATAGAAGTGACCGCCATGATGGTCAATCGCGCACAGACCACGGTTTCTGGTCAGAGAAAGATACTTTTTAGCCCAACGCTACTGAGATATTCAATCGTCCGCTTTGTGCCCAGGCTGTGTGAAAACTCCTTATGAAGGTATAATCATACTTTCCAACTGATGGGCTATCCAATGAGCGGTTTCATTGAAGGCGCAAGCCGAGCACAGGCCACATTATTCCCCGATCGTCTGGATGATTACCTAACCGAAGAAAACGAAATTCGAGTCATCGATTACTTTATCGATAGCCTTGATCTTTCAAATTTGGGTTTCAAGACAGTGCCCGCTGATACCGGTCGCCCGGCTTATCACCCGTCCACTATGCTCAAGTTATTCGTTTACGGATACTTAAATCGTATCCAGTCATCGCGTCGACTGGAACGGGAAGCAGGCCGTAATGTTGAACTGATGTGGCTACTGGGCCGTCTGGCGCCTGACTTTAAAACGATTGCTGATTTCCGGAAGGACAATGGTAAGGGCATCAAGAACACCTGCAGAGCATTCATTGGCCTTTGCCGTCAAATGAACATGTTTACAGAAGTGATTGTCGCGATTGATGGTAGTAAGTTTAAAGCAGTCAACAGCAAGGACAATAATTACACCCCGAAGAAACTGCAGTTTCATATCGCCCGGGTTGAAAAGCATATTGATAAATATCTGAAGCAACTCGATGACTCAGACAAGGAGGATGGCAAACATATTGATGGAACACCCATTAAAGAGAAACTTGCCTGGCTCGAGACGCGGCTTTCAGAGTTGAAGATTCTGCAAGTGCGCGTTAAT
>JAAEOZ010000156.1 GCA_024222685.1 Gammaproteobacteria bacterium
GGATTACCAGATAATAATAATTGCAACTTTTCAAATGATTCTGGTGTTTTTTCGACAAACAAAGCTCTGAATTTCACTTCCCTGTTAAACTTTTCCTTTAAGTATTTTCGACAAGCATCCATTTGCTCCAGAGAAATCCCAATAGATGTATCACTGAGCTTATCGTCCTCTTCTTCCCAGGGCCCAGCAAAACAATCTACGTAATTAATTACTACTTCCTTACCCCGCCCAACAATCATAAACATTCGCTGCAAATAGGTCTTTAATACTGTGTGCTTAATATATGCTTGCTCTCTACCGATATACGCATCGGGCATCTTGTATTCCTTCATATATTCAATCCATCGTAATAATTAGAATCTAAAAACCCACTGCTGGAATCATATCCCACACTCGTCCCTGCAATTTTCGACCATTGGCCTTTTTTGAGCGCTTCTTACCATCTTCCCCCCAAGCCCCCCATTGTTTAAAGAAAAAATCTACGTTAGCTCGCCCACATTGATCGCGGATACTTGTTGCCCACTCTTCTCGCATAGGTCTCGCTCCAATACCAGATTCACCGCCAACAATAATCCAATGAATATCTTCAAGTTGAAGGCATCCCAAATCTTCTAATAGCGGTTCAATAGAAAGAAACCTAGTTTTTGCTTTAATTCCCTGTAAATCGTTGATTCGTGGTTTCCCATATTTTTTATCTTCAACAGACACACCCAGCCACGCATTATCAGGTACATCACGTTGAGTAAAATACTTACGCATAAGGCCACTTCGTTTGGTAAGAATTTGGTATGTATGCCTAGGTGTTTTATCTATGACATCCATGACATGGTCTACAAAATAAAAAGGTACTTCATCTTGAAAAAGATCACTCATTGAATTTACAAAATACATGGTAGGAGTTCGCCTAGTCAAAGGCTGGGAGAGTCTTTCTGACAGCAAACTTAAATCAAATCCGTTTTCATATCCTCTTGCGCCCATTGCTTGAAGACGTTTAGACATCGTCTCAGCATAACAGTGCTTACAACCAGGAGAAACTTTAGTACAGCCAGTAACTGGATTCCAAGTTTGTTCCGTCCATTCTATCTTACTCATGTACACCCCCGTCATTCAGAACAATTAAAAATTATTATTCTCGTTATGTTCTCATGTATATACCATTATATCAATATCCCTTGTAGAATCGGGCTCCAAACAGGGATTTGGTAGTTAGTAAATTAAATTGCATTACTAGACCGCTGCAAACTCTGCCACTCATCTCCTAGCCCCACTACTGCACCTGAAGGCTCTAGCACACCTTTGCCTTTAATAATATCGGCAGCACGCTCGGCGAGCATGATTGTCGGCGAATTCAAATTACCATTCGGGATGGTGGGGAAAACCGAAGAATCCACAACGCGCAAGGATTCAATACCGTGCACACGAGTCTCAGAATCAACCACGGCCTGCTCATCTTCACCCATACGACAGGCACAGGAAGGATGGTAGGCACTCTCTACCGCACTGCGCACAAACGCATCGATTTCTTCATCGCTTTGTACTGCTTCACCGGGCTGGATCTCTGAATCCCTATAGGGATCCATCGCCTTTTGCGCGATGATTTCACGGGTTAGTCGCACACAGGCGCGGAAGCCTTCGATATCGTCCTGGTGCTGCAGATAATTAAATAGAATCTCAGGCTTATCGTTGATACTCGAAGTCTTCGCTCGGATCGTGCCACGACTTTTTGGTTTATTGTGACCAACATGAACCTGAAAGCCATGACCGTCGAACGCCGCACGACCATCGTAGCGCATCGCCGCTGGGAGAAAATGATACTGGATATCCGGCCACTCAACCCCTGCTTTAGAACGAATAAAGGCACAGGACTCAAAGTGATTGGTAGCTCCCAGGCCGGTTTTGGTGAAGAACCAGCGCGAACCGATCAGAAACTTATTCCACAGGTCTAATTTTCCGTTTAGCGTAATGGGCTGTTTACAACGAAATTGAAAGTAAAACTCAAGATGATCCTGTAGATTTTCACCGACGCCTGGTAAATCGTGTATCACTTCGATGCCGGCCTGCTTTAACACTTCGCCTGGGCCAATACCCGACAATTGCAAAATATGCGGTGAGGCGACAGGGCCTGCGCTGAGGATTACTTCGCGACGGGCGTTGGCCGATTGCAACTGGCCTCCACGTTTAAATTCAACACCTACCGCTTTGTTGCCTTCGAGCAGTAATCTTTGCGTCATCGCACCGGTGATTACCGTCAGATTAGGGCGATTGAGTGCTGGTTTTAAATAGGCATTGGCGGTTGACCAACGTATGCCGTTTTTCACGGTCATGTGCATCGCACCAAAACCTTCCTGCTGGCAACCGTTATAGTCTTCCGTCTTCATGTAACCCGCCTCGGCGCCGGCCTCGATAAAGGCTCGGTACAGGGGGTTTTGCATATTATTGCCATTGTTTACCGACAGCGGTCCCTGCTGTGAATGATATTCATCAGAGCCAAATGCCCAGTCATCCGCCTTTTTGAAATACGGCAGGCAATGGCGATAATCCCAGTCCTTCGCACCCTGTTTTTGCCACTCGTCATAATCCATCGCATGGCCGCGCACATACACCATACCGTTAATTGACGACGAGCCACCCAACACCTTACCACGCGGGCAATCCATACGACGGTTATCCAGATATGGTTCCGGCAGCGATTCATAACCCCAGTTATATTTGGGCATATTCATTGGAATGGAAAGAGCCGTCGGCATCTGGATAAAGATACTCTTATCGCTGCCGCCGTATTCGAGTAACAGTACCGTTGTTTTCGGATCTTCACTCAAACGATTTGCCAGCACGCAACCGGCTGAGCCAGCGCCCACAATAATGTAATCAAAATTCTCAGACATGAAATTATTATCCTCTTGTTTTTAAGCAGTAGCGAACCAGTGACGCGTCCGATTTGCAAAGGCAACCAACGACAACATCACAGGAACCTCAACCAGTACGCCAACCACTGTCGCCAACGCTGCACCCGAATGCAATCCAAATAACGAAATAGCTACCGCTACGGCCAGTTCAAAAAAGTTTGATGTGCCAATCATACAGGCGGGAGCCGCAATATTGTGGGGTAATTTCAATGCTTTGGCGGCGGCATAGGCGACCGCGAAAATACCATAGGTCTGTATTAACAGCGGAATAGCGATTAATACGATGGTTTGCGGCTGCTGGATAATGGTTTCCGCCTGGAACCCGAACAGCAATATGACCGTCGCCAGTAAGCCTACTATCGACCAGGGTTTAAGACGCTGAATGAAATCGGACAGGCGCTGCCCATCGTCACCCGCTTCAAACTTGTGCCGGGTAAATGCACCGGCAACCAGAGGTAGCACGACGTACAAAACAACCGATATCAGCAGCGTTTCCCAGGGAACCTGTATATCGCTTACATCGAGTAAAAATGCAGTAATCGGCGCAAAGGCGAACACCATGATAATGTCATTCACGGATACCTGCACCAGGGTATAATTCGGATCACCTCTGGTTAACTGGCTCCAGACAAAAACCATCGCGGTACAGGGGGCGACACCGAGCAGGATCATGCCGGCAATATATTCGTTGGCCGATTGTGGATCGACCCAGTCGGCAAATAAGCCTTTGAAGAACAACCATCCCAGCGCCGCCATGGTGAAGGGTTTAATCAGCCAGTTCACCACCAGCGTCAATATCAAGCCTCTGGGTTTTTGCCCGACGCTTTTTATCGATGAAAAATCGACCTGCACCATCATCGGGTAAATCATCACCCAGATTAAAATCGCGACGACCAGATTCACGCGAGCAATTTCCAGATTCGCTATCGATGCGAAAGCACCGGGAACCAGGTTGCCCAGAACC
>JAAEOZ010000157.1 GCA_024222685.1 Gammaproteobacteria bacterium
ACCGATTCTAATTGCTGGTGTGCCTATCAAACTCTTAGCGTAATTAATGTTGGAGCCACCTGTAATTTCCGTAGCTATTGCATTGACAGCGGCTCGTTCAGCATCACCCGACAAATCCTGAAACTTACCAAGCGCAGTAACTCCCAAAATCCCCAGTAAAACAATTACGACAATCAATTCGATCAACGTAAAACCTTTTTGTGACTTAACCATGTTTCTATACTCCGTAAGCACGCAAAATGTGCTATTAAATGTAATATTCTTTTGTTGTTAAAGTGACATAACTAAATAGTAGTATAAGGAAATGATTTTTTTGAATTTTTTAATCGAAGCAGCATGAAAAAATGTGAATCAAATCAACATTGCGGGTTTACCCTGATCGAACTAGTTGTTGTCGTGCTGTTACTGGGTATTCTGTCGGTATTCGCCATGGGTCGTCTGTTTGATCAAAATCAGTTTGCGGCGCGTGGATTTTTTGATGATAGCGTTAATGCAGTGCGTTTCGCGCAAAAGTTTGCAATGAGTAGTGGTTGTGATGTCAGAGTTAGTCTGTCTGCTACCGGGTTTGTTTTAAATCAACGCGTAACCAGTTGTGCTGTCGGAGCATTTACGAGAGCTGTAGTCAATCCGGCTGATCGCGCTAATCCTTACCAGAATAATCAGATCGCAGGGCTGACTATACCGGCGACTAATATAACCTTTAATGCCCGTGGGCTGACCTCTGCGGATACTACTGTGACGATGACAGGCCCCGGTGTGAGCTATAGCTTTCAGGTCTATGCTGAAACAGGATTAGTGGATGTTCTTTAAATGCCATTATGATGAGCAGAGTGGTTTTACACTGATCGAGATTATCACCACGATTGTAATCCTCGGTGTTGCCGCAACTGCCATAATGAGTGTGTTTAGCGCCACGGTGCGCACCAGCGCTAATCCGATGATTCAGCAACAGGCCATATCTATTGCTGAGGCTTACATGGAAGAAATTATGTTGAAGTCGTTTAATGATCCTGACGGTACTGAGGTTGGGGAATCACGCAGCAGCTTCGATGATATTGACGACTATGATGGATTAACCGATAACGGAGTGCGAGATCAGAATAACAATCCGATTGCCTCGCTTGCCGATTATACCGTGACTGTAACAGTGGCAAATTCTTCTCTAAACGGCATCGCCGTAGCGGATGCATTTCTGATTACTGTCAATGTCGCACATAGCGTTCTGGGTAGTACTGCGCTTAACGGTTACCGGACCAGTTACTAGCGTGCCCTCGATAAATCGCAATAGCGGTTTCTCACTACTGGAATTAATTCTGGTTATTGTCCTGCTTGGCGTGCTTGCGAGCGGTGCAGGTATGCTTGTCAGCCGTCCGATTGAGGCCTATAACGACCAGTTACGCAGGCACCAACTGGTCGATCAGGCGGAGATGGCTTTAAGGCAGATTGCTCGAGATGTTCGTCAGGCGTTACCGAATAGTATTCGCCTTGATACGGCAACTGTTGCCGGTGGCTGGGCACTGGAAATGGTGAATACCATAGATGGTGCGCGATATCGCGATGAAATTGATAGTGCTGGCGGTGATTTTGTCGATCCAGCCGACTGGCTCGATTTTTCGAGTGCAGATGTGGACTTTAATTTACTTGGAACCTTAAACACAGTAGGAAATGGCGTGTTGTCTGCGAATCAGCGAGTAGTTATCTATAACACTGCGCCGACCGATATTTACCAGGACATCAATGATCTTTTGGGCAGTGGCATTGTCACTTCAGCGGCGACCACTTTGACGGTCTCAACTGATGTTTCGGGTACCTCTGATGAGCATCACATAAACATGAACCCGGCATTTCAGTTTACCCAGCAGTCACCCGGTCAGCGGGCATTTATTATCGATGGTGCGATTAGTTATGTGTGTAACCCTGGGTCGAGCACCATCACGCGTTATGACAATTACCCTTATCAGACTTTACAACAGGGTTCGGACACCGCATTAGCCGCTTTAACCGGAGTAGAATCTGGCAGAGTGGTTACACAGTTAGACAGTTGTGATATCAACTATGATCCGGGTACCGCCAGCCGAGGCGGTATAGTCACCATGCGTATTGTGCTCGACGATAGTGGCGAATCGATTTCGCTGTTGCACCAGGTTCATGTGGTCAACGTGCCGTGATTAAGAGGCGATATAATCGATTCGTTGAGAAAGGGTTTACCTTGATAACAGCCCTGTTTCTGCTGGTTGTTGTGGCATTGCTGAGTGTATATATGATAAATATCAGTAGTGTCCAGCATACTACGCTGGTTTATGGCGTACAGGGTGCCAGGGCGATGCAGGGTGCGAGGACAGGGCTTGAGTGGGGTATTCATCAGGCGATGGATGCCAATAGCTGTCCAGCGGCGTCATCTTTTAATACCAGCGGGGCCGGGAGGCTGGATAGTTTTAGCATATCTGTGAATTGCGCGTCTTCAGATCATACGGAAAGTGGCGTGTTAGTCCGTACATTTCGAATAACCGCCGAGGCTGAATTCAGTGCATTTGGCAGCCTCGATTATGTGTTTCGCAGCTTACAGGCCACTGTGTCAGTTCAACCTCCTTAGACCGCAATCAATTGTTGTCTGGTTCAGAGCCTCTGGCAATCTCGTTGTATACATAGGAAACAGTGATTTTTTTCTTATTTTTCAAATACTTTCGAAGGTGAATTAAAGTATCTGTTGAGTTGTTGAATAGTCGACACTATACTGTTAGATATTGGTACCATCCTGAAATATATGTCACTGCCCAGTGTAAAAAAAAAGCCAACGCTCCTACTTGTAGACGATGATGCAATTATTGCAGATAGTCTGGAGTATATGCTTCGATCTGAATATCAGATTGAGCGAGCTTCGGATCGTATAACTAGCTTCGAGCTACTCAATCATCTCGAAGTTTCTCCGGATCTGGCGCTTGTTGATCTGGGCCTGCCACCGGATATACATAAACCCGATGAAGGACTTGCGGTGATACGTAAGATTTCTCAGATGCATCCATCGACACGAGTGCTGGTTTTATCGGGTCAGGATAATGAAAAACATGTATTCCAGGCTCAGGAGGATGGAGCCGTCGATTTTATAGCCAAGCCCTGCGATATTGCTGAAATTAAATCGCGCTTAAAGAAACAGATAGATGTCGGTGGTGGCGAAAATGGCAGTGATGGTGGAATGACAGGTATGGTTGGCTCCAGCGAGGCTATCGAGTTGCTAAGAATGCAGATTCGACAACTGGCGGATTCGCCTTACCCGGTTCTGATTGATGGCGAATCGGGAAGCGGCAAGGAAGTTACAGCACGAAGCTTACATTTGTTCAGTTCACGAAAAAATCAGCCTTTTTTTACTTTAAACTGCGCCGCTTTCAATGGTGAGTTGCTCGAGTCACAGTTATTTGGGCATGCCCGAGGTGCTTTCACCGGCGCGACTGAAATGAAAAGAGGTTTTTTTGAAGAAGCTGCATCGGGTACCCTGCTTCTCGATGAAGTCGCTGATCTGCCTCTCGACCTGCAGGCTAAACTTTTGCGAGTGCTCGAAAATGGTGAATACTATCGTCTTGGTGAAACCAGGCCGCGACATGCGGCAGCAAGGGTTCTGGCGGCAACAAACAAGAATATATTTGAAGCGATTGACAAAAATCTATTTCGTGAAGATCTTTATCATCGACTTAGCGTATTAACTATTCGTGTGCCGTCACTGGATGAAAGAGATGGGGATAAAATCAAGTTGCTCGAATACTTCAAGCAGCAGGTTGCCGTGCAGGTAGCTACCTTCAGACTGGATGACGAAGCTTTAAATTGCTGGATGGATTATGATTTTCCAGGGAATGTAAGAGAATTAAGAAATATAATTATACGTCTTTCGGCCAAATATCCAGGCCAGACTGTTAAGGTTGATGCACTCAAGCAGGAAATGTCCGGTCATCAGCGCCATAACCAGGAAGAAAATCCTGAGCACTGGTTAAAACGGGCACTGGATAATCCCGATTTCCAGCTTGATAAAATGTTGAAACAGGTAGAGCGCGAAGCTATAGAACTGGCGATGACACAACATCAGGGTAATATTAGTAAGGTGGCAGCGATGCTGGGGATAAATCGCACAACCTTGTACGGCCGAATAGACCGTCAGGAAGACTAAGGCATGTATGAGCAGTATTTCGGTCTAGAACGACCGCCATTTAAAATTACTCCGGATACCAGCCTGTTTTATGATGGCGGGAAAAGAGGAGATATTCTTGGCGCCCTGGTCTATGCAGTGGATCGTGGAGAAGGTATTGTCAAAGTAGTCGGCGAAGTTGGTAGTGGTAAGACCATGCTATGCCGAATGCTACAGTTGAAGCTTCCCAGCTCGGTTGAGATAATTTACATCGCCAATCCCAGTGTTTCGGCACAGGATATATTGTTTGTTATAGCTCACGAACTGGGATTGTCTGTGAACAAAGAAGCATCGAAGCATGAGGTGATGCACCAGCTACAGGATTATCTGTTACAGCGTCATATGGAGGACAAGCAGGTTGTTCTGTTCGTAGAAGAAGCCCAGGGTATGCCACTGGATACGCTGGAAGAAATTCGACTATTATCCAATCTTGAAACCGATCAGAACAAGCTATTGCAGATTATACTGTTCGGGCAACCGGAGCTGGACGAAAACCTGGCTCAAAAGTCTATTCGGCAACTCCGCGAAAGGATTACCCACAATTTTGAACTTTCACCTTTGACACCAGATGAGATACACCTTTATCTGAATTTTAGAATGCGCGAAGTGGGGTACACCGGGCCTGAGTTAATCGATCTGGGCCTGGCACGTAAGATCGAAGTTTATTCAAATGGGCTGCTGCGCAGGATAAACATCATTGCGGATAAAATTTTGTTGTCAGCCTTTGCAGAGGGGACTCATAATCTGTCACCGAAACATGTAGTGGCCGCGGTTAATGATAGTAGTTTTGGTTCTAGCGCTCCAAAAGGGGCTCGACCGTCCCTGTGGATTACAGCCTCAATGTTGCTGATTGCAGGGTTTTCACTGTTTTATTCACAACATTACTGGTTGCCGGTAATTATCGGTCAGTCAGGTATCGATAACCCCGGCTCCAAAGATCAGAATATCGTAAGAATTGAGGCCGAGATCACAGAAAATAAACCTCAATCAGTAGAACCTCAATCTGAGATAATGGTGCGGAATGTTGAAACCGGGGAAGATGTATCAATCCCTGAAAAGACTGAACAGCCCATCATAGAAAGCATAACGTCCAACAGTAAACCCGAGTCCGAGTCGGTAACACCAGAAGTACAGGATTCGGATAGCAAAACAGAATTATCTGCCGTAACTGAGCCGGCTGCTATAATTCAAACTGATGTTGCTGATAAAGAGCAAAAAACTTTATCAGTTGTACCCAGCACTGACTTGACCGGTGACGACAATCAGTGGCTTAATGGTAGATTACTGGATAGCAGAAACTGGTTGGTAGGGGCCGACAGAGATAGCGTCTCGATTCAAGTTATGGTGCGAAGAAAATCAGCAACTAAAGATCTGGTAAGTTATCTTCGAAATGAATGGCCAATGGATCTGGATCGGACATATTTATTCGAAGTAAAAACTAAAAATCAAAGTATGTATCGTGTGTTTTATAGCGAATTTAGTTCGTTAGCAAATGGGCAAAGTGAGCTTAAGCGTTTACCTGAGTCTGTTAAGGTGAATCAGCCCTACCTGCAATCGGTATATCGAATGCAAGAGGCATTACTATAATAGGTTCTGGTTTATCCGGGAAAATAAAGATGAAAAAAATATTGTTCTTAGCCGCTTTATTGATACTGTCATCCTGCCAGGGTATGGGAAACAAGGATGAGCGCATGGATGTATCGGGGCATATAGATGAACCAACGCCTGCTGCCGGAAAGTCTGATGACATGAGCATACCGCCCATTGTCGAGCAGGTTCCGCTTATCGCGGCCCCCGAGCCGGTTGAAAAATTACAGACATTTACTGTCGTAGCGACTGATCTGCCGGCCAACGAATTGTTATTTGCACTCGCGCGAGACGCTCGCCTGAATCTCGATATCGATCCCGCCATTTCAGGACGGATCAGTATTAATGCGATTGACCAGACATTACCCCAGATACTCAAGCGAATTTCCAGACAGGTTTCGCTGCGTTATTTCCTTGATGGCCCAAATCTTGTTATTGAGAAGGATAGAGAGTTTACCCGGGTATACAAGATAGATTATCTAAATATGTCACGTACAACTTCTTCCAATGTTGAAGTGGCTACTCAAATTGCTTCGACCGGCACCGGAGAAAGTAGTGGCGGAGGTAGTAATTCTTCTACCACAGTTAGTAATGAGTCGAGCCATGAATTCTGGAAAACGCTCGAAGATAATATTCAATTGTTAGCAAACTCTGAAGAGGGTGCCGGCGTAGTGATATCTAATCGGGAGTCGGGTACTATTTCGGTGCGGGCATCGTCCTCGGCACATGAAAATATCCAGCATTTTCTGGATCAGGTTATGAAAAGTGCCCGTAAGCAGGTGTTAATCGAAGCGACAGTAGTTGAAGTCACACTTAGCGATGATTTTCAGGCTGGAGTTGACTGGTCGAGAATCGCCAATGACGATGGCTGGAGCCTGCAGCAAAGTTTACTCGGTGGTACGCTTGGTACAACCCCATTCCTGTCGGCCACTTATACTGATAATAATAGTGATCGTAATATCTCGACGGCAGTTAAGGCGCTCGATTCGTTTGGCGATGTGTCGGTTATGTCCAGTCCAAAGATCATGGCGCTCAATAATCAGACTTCTGTTTTGAAAGTAGTCGATAATCGGGTTTATTTTACAACCGAAGTTGAAGAAACGGATGCGACAGATAATTCAGCCGCCGAAACCACATATACTACTACGATACATACTGTTCCAGTTGGGTTCGTGATGAATGTTACCCCGTTTATTACCGATAACGATGAAGTCATACTCAATATCAGGCCGACAATTTCGCGAATTTTACGATTTGTCGATACCCCAAACCCAGCTCTGGCTGCGGCTGGAATCTCCAATCCGATCCCCGAAATTCAGGTGCGGGAAATGGAATCAGTTCTGCGAGTTTCGGATGGCAATACGGCAGTAATCGGTGGTCTTATGCAGGATGCTGCTGATAAATCTAATGCAGGTCTTCCCGGATTGCATGATAGTGAAGGTTTCGGGTTTTTATTCGGTACTCAGTCGAGAGAGCTTGATAAAACCGAATTAGTCATTTTCCTACGCCCAAGAATTCTCGATAATGCCAATCTGGAAACCAATTTGCAGGATTTTAAACACTTGCTGAAACCCGAAGCATTTATGGAACAGTCAAATTAGAGCGAGCTCATGAGTTTACTGCTTGATGCGCTAAAAAAAGCTGCTGAACAAAAGGCCCGGCAGGCCGATGCTGAGTCTGATAAATCTGGTGTCGATCAGATACAGGAAGATATATCAGAATCAGATGAAGTGCGCTCACCGGATGATACGGTCATCATCGATGATAAGACTGAAATTGTCGAACGACAATTGCACGAAGATGCCACAGAGATTCTAACAAACCACGAAGCTACAGAAGTTATAACAAACCACGA